>JASHWL010000086.1 GCA_030044105.1 Thermoplasmata archaeon | reverse complement strand
CTGGATCTGGAGCAACAGGTCCCGCATCCGCTCCACGGGAGGGATCGGTTCGCTGCGCTCCTCGAACGCTGCGACGAAGCTGTCGATCCCGATCTGGAACGGCATCGGCCTCCTCGGCACGACCGGGTGGGCTAAGAGTTCGCCCGAGTCCGCGGGAGACCGCGGTCCCCCGGGTTCGAGCCCTTGGCCCGAGGCTCGACTCGATCGGACGTATCTTGCCGCACCGTTTCCGACACGACGGGACCGCCCGTCGTCCGTGTCCTGATTCGCGAGGGGCGGGAGCGACCTTATCGCTCAACCGGTCCATGTCGACTCCACCGTGACGCGGTCGGCGTCCATCGATTCCTTTCCGCGCGCGGGCCCGTCCCCTGATGGGGTGAGATGGATGCGGGCGCTGGTCGTCGTCTTCACGGCAGCCGCGGTCGCCTCGGCCGCGGCTGCCACCCTTCAGTGGCCCTCCGTCAGCGCGGATCTGAGCGTGATTTTGCTCGCCGTGCTCACGGGGGCGGCGATCTACTACGCGGCGGCCCTACGGCGCGGACACGCACGAGCCTCCCGGATCTCGCCGCCCGCCTAGGACGGCACGGCCGGGTGGGGGCTCTCGAAAGCGTCGCGCCGGAGCGGGTCCGAACGCCCCGGGCGCACGGCTCGTGGGAACGGGGATCCATCGCATGAAAGATCGATGGGAACCGCCGCCGTTGCCGTCGCAGGGTCGGCGGCCCCGTGCGGTCCGGCCGCCGACGCCTCGGACGCTCGGCCCGAAGAGGAAGACCAGCCACTGGAGGGACCTGAACTAAGGGTTCAAGTCCACTTGGCCCATGGTGCTCCGAGCCGGCAACCGAACGCGCGGAGCTTTCCGCCTCGAAAGACATGCGCAGAAAGGGTTCGCTTCAATTGCCTAGATGGGCGTTCCAGGCATTCGAACCGCCTGGCTAGGTAGGTTTTTCCTTCCTATCTGTATCCGGTCGCGTCGGCCGGGAGTCCCTTGTTCTCAACCTCGACGGTGTAACGCCAGCAATCCGGTTGGGAGCCGTCAACATCGGTAACTCCGTATTGTCTGGCCAGCTCAGCACTCGAGAGAACTCTCCCGCTCCATCTCTTTGCCTGAGGGTCGCATGCCAGTGCAACGATCCCTCTTGCGACGAACGTCGGAGTCTCGGAAATGCAAAAGTGCGGCACGTCCGAAAGGGCGTCCTTCCAGTTGCTCTCGGAAACGCCGAAGTTCTCGAGCATCTGCTCGGACCTCATCCAGCCGGGTGTGACGGCAACGACAGCGACCGATTCGTTCTCGAGCTCGGCAGCGAGTCCGATTGTAATCCGCTCTACGTTCGCCTTTACGAGGTCGTAGTAGAATCCGACATTTCTTCGGAATGCCTTGTTGTACTCCGATGTCCCATCAGTCATCTCGATGATCAATCCGTGCCCTGTACTCAGCATCAGTGGGATCGCCTTGGCGCATGTTATGAGATGGGTTCCGACTCCATTTCGAAGCATCGTGAAACCGGCCCCGATGTCGTGCTCCCACAGCTTCTTGTCCCACTGCGTGTAGGGGTGCCCGCCGAAGATGTCATTGACTAGAATGTCCAGTCTTCCTTTCTCCGAACCGATCTTGTTGACTAGCGCTTCTACGGCTTTGATATCCGAATGATCTACCCTGAGGGCCGAGCCGTCTCCGCCCGTCGCATGTATCAGGTCGGCGGTTTCTTCGATGGTCTCCGGCCTCGCCATGTCAGACGGCCCGGAGACCCTGCTGCTTCTTCCGGTGGCATAAACGAAGGCACCAGCCCGGGATAACTCGACAGCAATCGTTCTGCCCGCGCCCCTAGTTGCGCCGTCCACCAGGGCAACTCTACCCGCCAACGGTTTCTCCATTCGGCAGCCCCGAAGCGAGAAATGCTCCCGCTCTGCCATGGTCTCGACGGTCATATATCGCGGCGGTTCGACGATGGACCGTTTCGCGCGGAAAAGATCGTTCACGGTAGAGTGGTCGCCAACCTGCCCACTCCCTTGCTGGGTCGAACGGAGGCTCGCCAGCGAGGAACGGAAGCCACTGGAGGGACTTGAACCCCCGACCTGCTGATTACGAATCAGCCGCTCTGCCGACTGAGCTACAGTGGCGCGACCCGGGGACGAGAGAGGTCCGACTATAATGGTGACGACGGAGCGCCGCTGCCGACCGCGTCGAACGGGGTGCTGACCTCGGACGCGGAGTGGACCGTGGGCTCGGTACCGGGCCCGGGTCGGGCGACGCGCGGGGAAGCGGCGACGTCCGACGGACCTCTACGGAAGGGTGGTCCTCGCGGCCTCGACGCGATGGTATCGGACGGGATCTCGCTCGTTAGGCTCCACCGGACGAGGTTCCCGGATCGGCCGTGTCGCGGAGGAGCGCGAGACGGTCGGGAGCGTGCAGCCGCGCGAGGATCCGCGCGACCGCGGGGGGCACGAGGTCGCGCCATCCTTCGTCCGCGGCGAGGCGCTGGCGGACCCGGACCCCCTCGAAGCGAGACCGCTCCACGAGCTCGGGGGCCACCACGGTGTACCCCGCGCGCTCGAAGAGCAGGCGGGTGAGCGGGTTGTTCGTGTAGACCCGCTCGAAGCGCGGGACCAGCGATTCCACGTGCGCCACCCAGAGCGCGTGCCGGTCGATGTCCGGGATTGGGATCGCGACGACCCCGCCGAGGTCGGCTTCGTCGAGCGCTGCCTCGATCATCTCGATCCGTTCGCCGGCGGTGAACGGGTTCGGGCCGGAGTACGAGGCCTGCGCGCTCCCGACCCCGAGGATCAGCGGGTCGTCCGGACGCGTCGCGCGGATCTCCCGCACGACCGCGAGATGGCCCAGGTGGAACGGCTGGAACCGGCCGACCAGGAGGCCCCGCACGTCGCGTCCGATGTCACTCGGGGGTCAAATCTTCCACGTCGTCGAGGAACTCGTCGATGTGCGGGCACTGCGCCGTGAGGTAGTGGCGGCAGTGCGAGCAGTGCTTGTCGTTCCAGCCGGGCCGCAGCTGCAGATTGAACTCGTAGCAGGGACGGTTCGTGAACCGCTCCTCGTCGTCGACCTCGTCCTCCTCGGTCGGCGACGGCGCGATGTAGCCGCGCGGGGCGAGCGGCGTGTGGACGGCGGGGCGGGGGACGTTCCTCACGAGCCGGCCGGGCGTCCCGAGGGCGCGGGAGCGTTCGCGGCGGGCAGGGTCGGGGTCTCCTCGGTCGTGCGGTTGGTGGCGTGGACCATCGCCGCGAGGCGCTCCAGCAGGGACTCCTTCTTCGAGCCCGCGCCCACGAGCGCGTACTTCAGCACGTCGCGGAGGGTGCGGACGGGGATGACCTCGATCGCGCCGCGGTAGCGCGTCTCGAGGACCAGGTCCTCCATGTTGTCCTCGGGGATGAGCACGCGCCGGAGCCCCGAGTCCGCGGCGGCCTCGACCTTGGCGGTCACGCCGCCCACGGGCAGCACCTGGCCCCGGACCGAGAGCGAGCCCGTCATCGCGACCGACTGGTCGACGGGGACCGACTCGAGCGCGCTGATCACGGCGGTCGCGATCGAGACCGAGGCGCTGTCGCCCTCGACCCCGTCGGACGTGCCCACGAACTGGATGTGGATGTCGTAGCGGGAGATGTCCTCGCCGGTGTACTTCTTGACGAGCGCGCTGACGTTCTGCACGGCCTCGCGCGCGATCTCCCCGAGCTTCCCCGTGGCCACGACGACGCCGCCGTCGCGCGTCTGCGCGGGCGTGACCTCGGCCACGATCGGGAGGACGATGCCGGAGAACTCCGCCATCCCCGTCTGCGCGTTGATCGCCGC
>JASHWL010000085.1 GCA_030044105.1 Thermoplasmata archaeon | reverse complement strand
CACCGCACCGTCAGCCGGCCCGCCGGGGTAACAGCCCGGACGGTCCCGATCTCGCGCGCCACCGGTCGGAGGGGAGCTCGCGGCAAGTGGTATAAACGACTTGCGATATGTATTAAAGCGTTACGGTCGAGGTCGCGCGGTCCGGCCGCGGGCCCGCGCGGCGGCGGCCTCGGGGTCCTGGGCCGGGTCGGTCGGCGCCGGGATCTCGGGCGGCACGTACGGGTTGTACGGCAGGAACGCCACGGGCGGTCGATCCTCGTCGCCTTCTTCGTCCTCGCCGGTCGCGTCCTCCCCCTCGCCCGCCTCGTCGGCCGGCTCGGGGCCTTCGGTCGCCGGGGGCAGGGCTTCGCCGTCGGCCGGAACCTCCGGAGCGGCGAGTGGCGCCGTCGGGGTCGTACCCCCGTTCCCCCCGGGCGTCGGGGCCGCGGGCGAGGCCGGCGCCGGGGCCGGGGGGGCGGCTTCCGCGGCGAGCTTCCGCTCGCGCGTCATGCGGTCGACCTCGAGCCAGAGCGCCTCGATCTCCTCCTCGGGGGTCCCGTAGCGTCGGTCCTCGCTCAGGGCGGCGCGGACCTGGCTCATCAGCCGGGCGGCGCTCTGCGCGTCCCGCGCTTTGCCCTTGATCCGCTGCAGACGCCGCGCGAGGTTCCGGGCCTCGCGGAGGATCTCCTCCTCCTCCTGAGGGCTGACCGCCGGCATCGCCGGCGCGCGCGGGATGCGGCTCACCACCCGGCGCGTCTCCACGAGGCGCTGCGCCGAGATCGCGAGGTTCTGGTCCTGGATCGCCTGCAGCAACCGGGAGAACGAGCGCGAGGCCTCCGTGACGTCCTCGCCGCGGTTCTTCGCGCGGCGGATCGACTCGCCGAGGTTCTGGGCCTCCTGCACGCAGAACTTCGGGATCGCGTCGTTCAGCACGGCGAGCGCGAGCGACGCGCTCGCGGCCGCCTTCTCCATCGAGCCCGAGCTCAACGGCTCGGCCTGGAGCCGCGTCCTCGGGTTCCCGACGCGCGTGTCCAGATGCTGGAGATCGACGCCGAGGGTCGCGGCGATCGACCGGAGCTCGTCGGCCCGGCGCAGGAGCTCGCGCACCCAGGTCCAGTCCTGCGAGACCTTGAGGAGCAGGCTCTCGCCGCCCTTCAGGACCCGGCCGGCCTGGTCGATCTGGCCGCTCTGGACGGCCTGCTCGAACGACTCCCGGATGGCGACGGTGGGGAACGGCAGGCCCTCGAGCTCGAGCGCGTGCCCCTGGGCGGACATGTGGTCGAGCCGGGCCCGGAGCGCGGCGACGGTGGGCGCGTCGCTCTTCGCCACCGTCTAGCCCTCCGGCGCCGCGGCGAGCATGCGCATCAGGCGCGAGAGCGTTTCGTCCGCCTGGTGGACCTCGCGGCGGCGCAGGAGGTCGGTGACCTCCCGGATCTGCACGGCGGCGTCGCGCGCGAGCTCGCTGTCGGGCGGGAGCGTCCGCACCCGGCCGGCGAGCATGCGGGCCTTCTGCAGGAGGCGTTGGAGCGCCTCGGCCTCGGACTCCTCGGGGACCGGCTCGGCGGCGGCGGCGCCCTCGCCGACCGCGATCTCCTGCGCCTCGCGCGACTGGTCGAGCTTCTCGATCTCGATGCGCAGCTCCCGGACCGAGTGGGTCGCGTCGGTCAGACGCCCGCGCTTCAGGTGCCGCGCGGCCTCGGCGTGCAGCCGGCGCGCGGTCGCGCTGGCAGGATGGTCCTCGGGGTAGCGATCGATCGCGGTCTCGTGCCGCTTGAGCTCCTCCTCGAGCGAGTTCGGGATCGCCTCGTGGAGCAGCATCAGGGTCTGCGCGGCGGACTGCGCGATCCCGTCGAGCGCGTCCTCGGTGAGGTTCGGCTCCTGGAGCCGGGAGCGGATGTCCGAGATCTCGCCGGCGATCTCGCCGAGCGGCAGCCCGAGCTCGCTGGCCTCGTGGCGGAGCGTGTCGATCTGGCGCAGCAGTCCCTGGAGTCCGCGCCAGTCGGACTCGAACTGGGCGATGCGCGCCTCGGTCTCCGCCAGCAGCTGGCCGGTGTTCGTCGTCCCGCCGTTGTGCAACGCGTCGCGGAGCCGCGCCAGGTCCGCGCCGAGCTCGAAGGTCACGCCGCTCGCGCGGAGCGCCTCGTCGCGGGATTCGAGCGACTTCACGCGCCGCGCGAGGAACTCCTCGGTCTGGCGCTGGAGGCTCCGCTGGGCCCGGCGCAGCACGTCGAGCGCCTCGCTGACCCTTCCCTCGGCCTCGCTCATCGCCGCCTGGCACATCTCGCTGGTGACGTCCGGGGACCCGCGGCCGAGCTGGCGCACGTAGTCCAGCTTCTCCTGCAGGTCCCGGCTGATCGCCGCGCACAGCTCCGCCTCCGGCGAGGGCGGCGCGGGCGGCGGCGCGATCACGGGGGCCGGCGCCGGCTGCGCCGCGGTCTCCATCTCGGACGCGGTCGCGCCGTTCGGCCCGAGCGCGCGGAGCGCCTCGATCGCGAGCGAGGTCGGGAACCCGCAGACCGAGCAGTGGGCGACCGTCGCCGGAATCGGCTGGTCGCAGATCGGACAGTTCGACGCCACGGGGCCCCTCGAGCCGGCTCGGTACTAGAGACGAAGCCTCCGCCCTAAAGGCCTTCGGGCGAGCGCGGACAATGGGGTCACCCGCCCGAGAACGTCGGCACCACGGTCAGACGCAGCGGGCGGTCGATCGGCAGGTCGAGCGGGACCGAGGTCTCGCCGAGCAGCACCGCGCTCCCCTCGGGCGCGCATCCGCTCTGCCGCAGGACGGTCCGGACGAGCGTGCCCGGCGGGACGCGGAGCTGCCGGCGCTCGACCCCGCGGCCCCGCGTGATCTCGAGATCGACGGGGACGGTCGCGGGGGGAGCGCTGAGGGGGAGACTCTCCGACGCCCGGGGCGCGTCCCGGACCTCCTTTGAACTCCCGCGATGCATACGCATCACCAGATCTCGAATCTGGCGCCTTGGCCGAGCTAGGCTACCTCAGCACCCGGGACCTCGCAGTACTGCCCGAATTTGAACCTTTTTCGCCAGCGCGACTTCGGGTTTACCCTGCCGTGCCCCGCGCGAGAGCCCCGGTCCGTTCGCACTTCCGCGGAGTACGTGTCGCGCATGGCCCGCTCCTAGATCGTGGGGATGCGTCCCTCTAGCTCTTACCCGGCGGTTGAAGGAGTGCGTTGATCCCGAAGGATGTTCGGGGCGACTCGAAGAGCACCAAGCTAGCCTGGGGGGGCGCCGCCATCTCCATCATTAGGCTCTTCAGAGCGCGAGAGTGGTACTCGTCGATTTTGGTCCAGAGGTTATCGGCGGGAGGGAGCTCGAGCACAGGAAGACCGAATTGCGCCAGTCGCGCGGGGCTCAC
>JASHWL010000084.1 GCA_030044105.1 Thermoplasmata archaeon | reverse complement strand
TCGAAGCGGTCGTCGGCCTTGTCGTCGAGCTGGACGCGGCGCAGGAGGTCCATCGGGTCGGGCGCGGTGTGGAACAGCGCGCCGTAGTAGGCGACCGCCTCCCGGGGCGTGATCTTCTCGAAGAACCGGAACCCTTGCGGGATCACGCCGATCTGAAGGTGGAGCCGGCTGGCCTCGGTCCAGGGATCGAGCCCGAGGACCCGAACCTCCCCATCGGTGCGGCGTCGGAGCCCCTCGAGGATCTCGGTGGTGGTCGTCTTGCCCGCGCCGTTGGGCCCGAGGAACGAGAACACCGTCCCCGTCGCGACCGTGAAGTCGATGCCGTCGACGGCCGCGAGGCTGCCGTAGCGCTTGACGAGGTGCGCCACCTCGATCGCGTCGGCCATCGCGGGCGTCGCTGCGCCCGGAGGATAAAAGCACGGCACGCGGCCACGGCCGGGGCCCTCCCGCCCGGCCCTCAGCCTCCGGCGGCTCCGTCGCCGGGCCCCGCCGCCAGGACGACCGATCCGCCGGCCACCGCCGTCCCGGAAGCCCGACCCGTGCGGACGGTGAGCGCCCCGGGTCCGGTCCAACGGACCGTGAGCTGCCCGGCCGACCAGTCGAGGTCCGCGAAGCCGGACCCCACGCGCAGCCGCTCGATCCGGGCCGACCGCCAGGCCGCGGGGAACGCCGGACGGACCGCGAGCTCCCCGGTCCGCGCGTCCATCGAGATCCCCCAGAGCCGGTGGAACAGGGTCGCCACGAACGGGCCGACGCTGAACCCCAGCACGAAGCAGGAGTCGAACGGCTCGGGCCGATCGCCCCGGAAGCACTCGTTGGCGCCGAGCGCCTCGGAGGTGAGGAGCCCCGCGATCCGCGCGAGCACCTCCCCGCCGAGCTCCCGCTCCCCGGCGGCGAGCGCCGCATCGGCGAGCCACGCCGTCGCGATCGTCCAGACCTGCCCCTCGTGGTAGACGGCCGGGTCGTAGGACGGGTCGCGCGCGGAGAGCGTGCGGACCCCCCACGCGGTGAGCAGGTCGTCGGCGCGGGCGCGCGCGACGACCGCCCGGGCCATCGCCTCGGGGAGGAACCCGGCGCTCACGGCCCGCAGCGCGTTCGGCCGGACCTGGGCGACCCCGCGCCCGTCGCGCAGCGAGTCGTACAGGTACCGCTCCTCCTCCCAGGGGTAGAGCGAGCGGAGGCTCGCGCGGACGCGCTCCAGCCGACCCCGCCATCGCTCGGCGACCGCGGGCGCGACCCGGCCCGCGGTGAGGTCGAGCGCGGCCTGCAGCGACTGCGCCCAGAGGACCTGCACGTCGACCGCGTGCTCGCGCCGGTCGGCGGAGTCCCAGATCGTGGTGTCCGGCGCGTCGATCCCGTAGCTCACCTGGGCGAGGTCCCCCTCCGCGGCGCTGATCTCCTCGACCTCGCCGCCGTTGCGGATCAGCCCGGTCGCGGGATCGGTCCGCGCCTCACCCCACGCGACGATCGCGCCGATCGCCTCGGCCCAGCCGTCCGGGATCGTCGGGGCCCCGGCATGGCGGAGCCAGCGCTCCATCCCCAGCGGAAAGTAGAGGCTCGTGTCCGAGGTGCCGTAGAGGAAGATCGGACCCGGCGCGATCTGCATCGGGAGCTCGCCGGTCTCGCCCGCGAGCAGCGGCAGCGGCGCCCGGCACTGGAAGCGGAGCACGGTGTCCATCGACGCGCGCATCCATTCGAGGTCCCCCAGCCACGCGACCGCCTCGAGCATCCAGGCGAGGTCGCGGCACCAGATCGCCGCGTACCAGGGATAGCCCGCGACGAGCCCCGTCAGCCCGTCCCCGGGGGACGAGTAGAGCCGGCGGAGCCACGCGCGGGCCCGCTCGTAGCCCGCCGTGAGCGACGGCGCGTCGGGGAACTCGAGGCGCGGGGTGCGCTCGACCCAGGCCCGGTCCTCGGCGTCGACGGACCGAGCCGCGAGGTCGGGGGCCTCCAGCACCGCCCGCGCCCCGGGTTCCCACCCGTCGAGGGACCGGGCGAGGCCGCCGTAGATCAGCAGCCGCAGCTCGGCCGGCTCCGACGGCGCCACGGCGAGGTCGTACTCGAGGCCGACCTCGCTCCAGCGACCCTCGCGTCGGCCGCCGATCCAGGAGGCGCGATCGATCAGGAGCCGCGCGGGCGCGGGGACCGACCGGGCGGCCAGGGCGAAGCTCCGCTGACGGACCAGCAGCTGGTCCGCGCTCGTCGCCGCCAGGAATCGGTGGGGCTGGATCCCCTCCACGAGCACCGGCGCAAGGACCGGGGAGAAGCCGCTGGTCACCGTGACGGTGGCCGGCGGTCCGGACTCGGCGGAGAGCCGGAGCGTTCGCGCCACACCGGGCACCTCCGACACCGCCGCGACCTCCTGGACGATCTCGAGGTTCTGGACACGGTGTCGGGTCGTCCACGCCCCCGGGGTCGCGCCGCCCCCGATCCAGCTCGCCGGCAGCGAGACCTCCTCGTCGCCGACCCGAACCGAGACCCGCCAGGCGGAGGTGAGGCGGACGCACTGGCCGATCACTCCACCGCACTCGACGACGGTGCCCCGCATCTCGCGGGGCAGCTCGAGATCGCCTCGGCCGTCGAGCAGGGCGCTCGACGCGAGGCCCGTGAGCAGGATCGGACGGGGGGCGGGCGTCGCGGGCGTTCCGCCGGTCACGGCGCGGCCCCGAGCGCCGGAAGCGTGTCGCGGAGCTCGCACCACACGGTGGGCGGGATCGCCGGCGCCTCGAACTCGATCCGGACGCGGGTCCGTCCGGGACCGGTCGGCGCGGCGGTCTCGATCTCGAACTCCGTCCGGTCCCCGGGGCCGAGGTCGTACGTCGCCTCGGAGGTGACGTCCGCCGCGGTCCGCCACGCGTGGCCCGGGCCCGGCCGGAGCCGGACCCGCTCGGAAGGGATCGCCTCGCCGTCGACGAGGATGCGGACCCGGGCGAAGGCGCCCACCCGGAGCGGCGGGTTGTCGAGCGCGAATGCGAGTCCCCCCGGGATGCGGCGCAGCGACCCGGGTTCGTACACCGACTCCTCGATCGTCTGGGCGACCGCGAGCAGCGTCTCGACCGACCGGATCCCGTAGTCGGCTCCGATGGTGATGCCCTGGCGGACGAGCGCGAAGAGGCCTCTCGGGGGGCGCAGGGGCACGGACGGCGCACGGCCGTCCGAGCTTATCGGTTCGGGGGTCCCCGGGCCGGGTCCGCCGGGGCGCGTCCCCGCCGTCGGGGGCGACGCGGCCCCGCCGGGGGCTCGAACGGAGAGGACGCTCCCCGGCCCGCATCGAGGCCGGGGACGTTCGGCGCTCCGGTAGGCCACGGCCGATCGGCCGTCTGGTGCACTCCGGGCGCCCCGGTGCGACCGTCGGGCGACCCCGCGCCCGGGCCGGTCGGACCCATGCTCGCGTCCACGAGCGACGCTACGCGCGCGGGGTATTTCAGGCTCTAAACGTGAATCACGTGAAATGCGTGAGACTACGGAGCGCGCCCGAACAGCGTGAGCGCGACGCGCCCCTGCTCCGTGAGCCGCACGCGCGCTCTCGGTCCCCGGGCGTCCGTGGCGACGAACCCCCAGCGGACCTCGAGCGGCTCGAGCCGGCGGGCCAGCCGGCCGTGCTGGGCCTGGGGAGAGAGCGCGCGGCCGCCGTCCCCGGCCGGCCCATCGAGGCCGAGCTCCCGAAGGAGCTCCCGCTTCCGGAGCGATCCGCCGCGCCGGGCCAGGGCCTCGAGCACCTCCACGAGCTCGGGTGCGGGCGCCCGGAGCTCGTAGACGTGCACCGGGTCGACCCGCTCCACGGTGTCGTGGACGGCGCGTGCCCGGGGGGGTCGGTCGGAGTACCAGGAACGCGAGACCTGCACGTAGTACGGCTCGCCGTTCCAGAGCATGCAGGCCAGCGTCCCGGCGATCGCCGTGATCTTCGTCCCGGTCGAGACGTTCACGCGGAGGGGGAGCACGCCGGGCGCGCGCCGGGCGACCCGGCCCTCCGCCTCGAAGATCCGCCGGTACGCGGCGACGACCTCGAAGGTGTCCCAGAGCTCGGTCCGCACGATCCGGACGTCGAGCGGCCAGGGGACCCGCGTCAGGCGCCGCTCGACCTCCTCGACGAACGACCGGGCCGCGTCCGGCTCGGGCCGGGTGACGAGGTAGACGCGGTCCGCCCGCTCCCGCTCGATCGGTTCGGTGATCCGCTCGACCTCGAAGCCGACCGGGACGACGTGGACCCGCGACCGAGGATCCCCGAGGCCGGTCGCGCGACGGACCGGGGGACGACGGACGGGCACGGCCGCCGGAGTTCCGCCCTCGGCTTGAGGTTGGCCCCGCCGTCGGTCGGCCGATCCGCGCGCTTGCCTCCGGCGTGCGCGCCTTGCGCTCCCTGCAAGCGCGCCCGGACGAAGAAACGATTTAGCGCCCAGCCGGTCCCGACCGCCGCGGAGCGACCCTCAGCGATGCCCCATCCTCTCCGGGAGGCCCTCGCCGGCACTCCTCTCTTCTTCGAGCCGGTGCCGCCCACGGCCCGGGGCAGTCCGGCCCGCGCCGCGGCGACGGTCGACGCGGTCGCGGAGCTCGTCCGCGATGTGCCGAGAATCGACGCGCTCGATGTCCCGGAGCTCGTCGATGAGAACCACGAGGGCCGGCCGCTCTACCGGAGCGCCGATCCGCGCGGGTTCGCTCGGACGCTGGCCGAGCGAACGGATCGGGAGGCGCTCGTGAACAAGGTCGTCGCGCACCTTCCGAGCCCGGCGGCCCTTGAGGCGTGGGCCCGGGAGACGGTCGCCGCGGGGCTCCACCACGTCGTCCTGGTCGGCGGGACCAGCCGCTACATCCCGTACCCGGGGCCGGCGGTCACCGAGGCCGACCGCATCTGCCGCCCCGTGCTCGACGCCGCGGGGGGTCTGATCGGGAACATCGCGATCCCGCAGCGCGAGGGCGAGGCCCATCGCATGCTGGCGAAGACGCGGGCCGGTGCGGCGCTCTTCACGACGCAGATCGTGTTCGATGCGGACGCCGCGTTCCGGATGATCCAGCAGTACGACCTCCTCTGCCGCCAGGCGTCCCTCGCGCCGGCGCCGGTGCTCCTGAGCTTCGCGCCGCTGGTCGACGAGCAGGACGCGGAGTTCGTCCGGTGGCTCGGCGCGGACGTCCCCGAGGCCGCGGAGCGGGCGATCCTGGAGGGCGATGAGGGGGGCGCGGCGGCGCGCACCGTCGCGCACGCCCTCGAGGTGTGGGACACGGTCCGCTCCCGGACCCGCGACGAGGGCGTGGACGTCCGGCTCGGCGTCAACGTCGAGCAGATCTCGACGCGTCACCTCGGGCACGCGCACGCGATGGTCCGGGCGCTCGCCGACCGGCTCGACGGCTGACGGGCGAGGCCGAAGCGCGGGCGGGGAGCGCCCCCTCCCGGATCCAGGGACGTCCGTCGATCTCGACGTCCGCGCCCGCGAGCGAGGCGGGGAAGACGAAGCGCGGGAGCCGGCCGCGCGGGGTCGCGTCCCGGACCTCGAGCGTGACCGTGCCGGCGGCGAGGTCCAGGATCTCGGGGGCGCGCGCGAGAGCCGGGTTCAGCCCCACCGTGAGCGCGTGGACTCGGACCCGGCCTTTGCCGGTCCCCGCGAACGCGGCGAACGCCTGGGCGCCCCGGTCGCTCTCGAACTCCCGGAGCCGCCCGTCGCCGAATCGGAACCGTCCGAGGAGCGCGCGCGGGTCGGCCGCGAAACGATCGTACGCGGGGCGGTTCGTTTCGAAGATCCCTTCGGCCGAGCCCGGGACGACCGGGCACCGCCAGCGGCCCGCCGGCAGCTCCGCCTCACCGTGGCGCGGCGGCACGCCGGTCTCGACCCCGGCGGGTGGGGGAGCGAGCTCCAGCGTGAGGTCGGTGCCGTTCGCGTGCCGGATCCGGACGTGGCGTCCCCCCCGACGCTGCCGGGACAGGGCCCGGCCCAGGGCCGCGAGCTGCCGAGGAGGCACCAGGCTGCCCCGCACGAGCTCCGCCCGCCAGTGCGCGAGGTCCACCCCGTAACGCTCGGCGGCGACGGGGGAAGCGTCCGCGACCCGGAGGCGGAGCGTGCGCACCCGTCCGACGCCGGGGTACCGCGACGGCCGGAGGACGGTCCGGAGCGCGTCGAGCGCCGGGGCCGGGAGCCCGAGGAGCCGGGGGAAGTCGGCCGGTCCTTCGAGGCGGACCACCGCGTCGACCGGGGGGAGCCCGCCGCCACCGATCGCACCGGCTCCCGCGGTCGACAGCACGGCGAAGAAGGTCGCCTCGTCGTGGAGCAGGAGGCTCGGGATCACCCCCCGGCGGTACGCGCCCTCGACCAGACGACGGGACCAGGGCAGCGCGTGGTCCCAGCTGACGATCGCGAGGCGCTGCCCGCGGCGCAGCCCCAGGGCCCGGTCCAGCACGGCGTCGGCCAGCGCCTCCTCGGCCGACCGCGCTCGGGGGCTGGGCATGGCTCGGGGGGCGTACCGACGCCGGGTCGTGAGCCTGTCGGAGGCCTCGGGGTCCCGAGGCGGGAGGGTTCCGCCGCCGGGCGCGGGCATTCACTGAAGGGCGCTGGTGAGCGCCCCCAGGGCGGGCGTCAGGTCCTCGTCGTGCAGGAGGAAGATCGTGTCCGTGTAGCACGAGAGCGCCTCGACGATGTTGATCCCCTGCGCCGCGAGGACGCCGGCGAGGTGCCGCAGGAGCCCCGGCGTCTCCTCGATCGTCTCGGGGCTGGTGACGGCGACCTCCACGAGGTTCTTCCGGATCGAGACCAGCTGGCTCTCGCGCAGCGCGCGCAGGACGCGGGGGACCGACTCCTCGTCCACGATCACGACCGTGCCGCGGGACACCTGGATGACCCGGCAGAGCAGGCTCTCGTCGAGCAGCTCCTCGACGACATCGCCGAGGCGGACGAGGACCTCCGCTCCCTGGCTCAGCGTCAGCGCCGCGACGCGGGTCCGGGTCTCGAGCCGGCTGCGCCGAAGGACCCGGCGGACGCCCGCGTCGCGCGCGGCGGCCTCGCGCCCCCGGGGGAAGCGACGGCAGGCCGCGACGATCGCGTCGCGCTGCGTGAGCCCGAGGTCGTCGGAGACCCGGCGGGCGACCGCGGCGTAGTTCGCGATCCCGAGGCGGATCGCGTCCGCGACCA
>JASHWL010000083.1 GCA_030044105.1 Thermoplasmata archaeon | reverse complement strand
CAGCTCCTCGCGCCCGGGGCCCGGTCGAGCCCGCTGCCCCTGAGCGTCGCCCCGGCCGCGGCGCCCCCCTCGAGCGCCGGGGCCCCCGACCAGCTGATCGGCTGACGGCGCGGCCGGCGACCGGGAGCGAGCGGAATGGACCTGTTCACGCACGTCATCTTCGCCTACCTGCTCTCGTTCGTGATCTGGGGGCCGGCCGCGCCCCAGTACATCGCCGCCGGCGCGCTGGCGGGCGGCCTGCCGGACGCGGACATCCTCCTGTTCCCGCTGACCCGCTGGTTCCCGCGGCTCCACCACCGGGGGATCGTCCACACGATCCTCGGGGTCACCGTGATCGCGGCGGTCGGGAGCGTCCTGGTCCCGTACCTCCCGTACTTCACGCACGCCTCGACGCTGCTCTACTTCGTCGCGATGGAGGTGGGCGGCCTCTCCCACCTCGTCCTCGACGGCTTCACGAACTACGCGGTCGCCCCGCTCGAGCCGTTCTCCCGGAGGATCCTCAAGCTCGACGCGGACCTCGCGGTGAACCTCGTCACGATTGGGCTCACCGCGGGCACGCTGGTCGTGCTCATCGCCGAGCACGGGACGGTCGCGTTCAACGTCTGGGTGGAGACGGTCTGGATCCTGATCGGGATCTACGGGGGCTACCTCCTCCTGCGCGGAGCCGCGCGGTGGCGGGCCGGCGTCGTGCGGCGGCGCGAGGGCTTCGGGGCTGTGATGCCGAGCGCGACCCCGTGGCACTGGCTCCTGGTCGACGAGCAGGACACGCCCGACCGCTACCGGCTCCGGTTCCGCGAGCTCGAGCTCGGCCGCGGCCCCTCGGGCCCCGAGCACCGGCTCGAGGTCCGCAAGCTCCCGCCCACGCCGGGTCCGGTCGCCTCGCCGCAGGACGCGCTCGACCGCACGTACCTCGCCGCGATGGCCAAGAACGAGTGGATCGCCGAGAACTACCACGCCGGCGCGGCGCTGGAGCGCGGCGGGGTCTACGAGGTCTACTGGTTCATGGTCGGCGTCGGCGGGCTCCGTCGGGCCTTCGGCGTGCGGGGGCAGATCGACCGGACCACGGGCGCGATCACGCTCCGCACGGGGTTCCTCCGGATCCCGGCCGAGGTGCGGGCGGCGATCTAGACGCCGGTCGCCTCGCGCCGCGCGCCCATCCTTAAATAGGGTCCCCCGGCTGTTTGGTCCTCCCCATGTTCTGCCCGAACTGCAAGCGCCTCATGCGCCCCGACCGCGCCGCCGGGGTCTGGAAGTGCTCCGCCTGCGGCACCGAGGTGCCGCTCGGCCGCGGCGTCGAGGTCGGCCGATCGACCCCGCGGGGCCGCGAGGTCGCGGTCGTCGACGACGTGCGGGCCGCGACGCTCCCGACGGCCGAGGAGCTGTGCCCCAAGTGCGGGAACACGAAGGCCTACTGGGTGCTCCGCCAGACCCGCGGCTCGGACGAGCCCGAGACGCGGATCTTCGAGTGCACCAAGTGCGGGCACAAGTGGCGGGAATACCAGTGAGCGCCGCGCGGTTCGAGCCGGTCGCCGCCGCGTTCCGTCCCGACGCGACCGGGCGCACCCTCCGCGTGCGCGGCTGGGTGCAGAAGGTCCGCTCGTCCGGAGGGATCCTGTTCCTGCTCGTACGCGATCGCACCGGCACGGTCCAGGTGACCGGTCGCCGGGACCGGCTCGGCGACGCGGGGTTCGACGCGGCCGAGCACGTCCAGGTCGAGGGCGTGGTCGACGTGGAGGGCACCGTCGCGGACGATCCCCGGTCCCCCGGCGGCCGGGAGCTGCGCGCGAGCGCGGTCCGCGTCCTCGATGCCGGCGCGCCGTTCCCGATCTTCCAGGAGCAGACGGAGGAGTTCCGGCTCGACAAGCGCCACCTCGTCATCCGCTCGCCCGAGCACGTCGCGACGTTCCGGATCAAGGCGGAGCTCCTGCGCGCGCTGCGCGAGTTCCTCGCCGGGGAGGAGGTGCTCGAGATGACGCCGCCGATCCTCACCGGGAACCCCGCGGAGGGCGGCGCCGAGGCGTTCTCGATCGACTACTTCGGCCGGCCCGGCTACCTCTCGCAGACCGCCCAGCTCTACCTCGAGGCGCTCCTCGCGCCGCACGAGCGGGTCTACGCCCTCACGCCCTCCTTCCGGGCCGAGAAGTCGCGGACGCCGCGCCACCTGACGGAGTACCAGCACCTCGAGGTCGAGCTCGCGTGGTACGATCTCGACGCGCTCCTCGACTTCGTCGAGCGGATGGTCGCCCACGCGTGCCGCACGCTCGCCGAGCGCAGCGCCGCCGAGCTCACCGTCCTCGGTCGGCCGCCCGAGGAGCTCGCGGCGATCCGGCCGCCGTTCCCGCGGGTCTCCTACGCCGAGGCGATCGACCGACTGCGCGCGAAGGGCCTCTCCGTGAGCTGGGGGACGGACCTCGCGACGGCCGAGGAACGGGCGCTCACCCTGGAGGAGCGGCTGCCGCTGTTCGTGACCCGATTTCCCCGCGAGTTGAAGGCGTTCTACATGCGCCGGACGCCCGACGATCCGCGGACCGTCGAGGCCGCGGACCTCCTCGCGCCCGAGGGCTACGGGGAGATGGTCGGCGCGTCCTGCCGCGAGACCGACCTCGAGTCGCTGGTCACGCGCCTGCGCGAGATGGGCGCGCAGGTCGAGGACTACGAGTGGTATCTCGACCTGCGCCGCTACGGGAACGTCCCCCACGCCGGCTTCGGGCTCGGGATCGAGCGCCTCCTGCGCTGGATGCTCCGGCGCGAGCACATCCGGGAGACGACCCCGTTCCCCCGGACCCCCTCGCGCCACACCCCGTAGTCGGGCCGCGAGCCTCTAAGGCGGGGGCCGCTTCGCGTCCCCGTGCGCTTCCCCCAGCACCCCGGCAAGTACGCGCGCCCGGCGCTCTTCACGGCGAAGCACTTCTTCGACTACCTCGAGCGGAGCGGCGCGCCCCGCCCGGTCGCGCCGCCGCAGGTCGTGCTCGTCTACATGGGCCGGCTCGTGACGCGCGCGGCCGCGCGGTGGGGCGCGCGAGCGCCGGCGCGACCGCCGGTCGGCGTGCGGGAGTTCGCCGTGCTCGGCCGCGGCGACCGGGCGATCGGGCTGGCCGAGGTGCGCGGCGTGGGCGGTCCGGCCCTCTCCGTGACCGTCGAGGAGCTCGCGGCGGCCGGCACGCGCCGGTTCCTCTCTGTCGGCTACGCCGGCTCGCTCGTCCCCGCGCTGCGGACCGGCGCGCCGGTGCTCTGCACGGCGGCGATCCGCGACGAGGGTACCTCCTATCACTACGCCCGGCCCGCGCGCTGGGCGTACCCGACGCCCGGGCTGAACCGGGAGCTCTTCGCGCGCCTGCGGCGGGCCGGGGTCCCCGTCGTGCACGGCCGCTCGTGGACGATCGACGCGCCGTACCGGGAGACCGTGGAGGAGCTGCGGAGCGTCCGTCGCCTCGGCGCGACGACGGTGGAGATGGAGGCGAGCGCGCTGTTCGTGATGGCGCGGGCCCTCGGGGTGGAGGCGGCGGCGCTGTTCGCGGTCAGCGATCGGCTCGACGAGCGCGGCTGGAGGCCCCGCTTCTTCGATGCGTTCGGCCCGCTCGAGACCCTGCTCGACGGCGCGCGCGACGCGCTGCGTGCGCTCCCGGCGCCCGGACCTCGCGCGCGACGCGCCCGGTCGCGTCCGGGCCGCGGTTCCGGGGGCAAGGTTCAATAGCGTCGCGGTGCGTGGCGACGCATCGCTCCCCCACCGGAGAACGAAGCAGCGTGGCGCAGCACGGGTCGGGCCGGGATGGGGTGCGGGCGTCCCCGCCCGAGGCGAAGCCGCCGGCCACGGTCGAGCGGATCACCCACCAGGAC
>JASHWL010000082.1 GCA_030044105.1 Thermoplasmata archaeon | reverse complement strand
ATGGCGAGCGATCCCGACCTCCGGTCCGCGGCCGCCGCGCTCGGCGACGAGGAGTCGCTGCGGCTGCTGACGCAGCTGGTCGCCGCCGCGCCCGAGAACGTCGAGGACATCGCGCACCGGGTCTGGGAGAAGCCGAACTACCTCCGCGCGGCCGACGTGATCGTACGGGCCGCGCGCGCGGCGGGCCTCGCGACGCGCGTCTACGATCCGCTGGTCGCGGGCGACACCTCCCACGACTGGCACGGTGTCAACCGCCCGAGCGTCGTCGTCGACCTGGACGTCGGCGCGAAGGAGACCGTGCTCGTCCTCGCCCACTTCGACGTCGTACCCGTCCCCGCGGAGCAGCTCGCCCGCTGGAAGACGCCGCCGCACACGCTGACCCTCCGCGCCGATGGGCGGCTCTACGGTCGCGGCGCCGCGGACGATCTGGGCAGTGGCGTCGTCGCCGCGATCCTCGCGATGAAGCGTCTCGCCGCCGGTTCGACCCCAGCCCCGCGGAACGTGCGCCTGCTCGCGTGCTGCGACGAGGAGACCGGGGGCGAGGGCGGCATCGACGCCCTGCTGACCCACGACGACGCGCTCCCGCTCGGCGACCCGGGCCGGTTCGTCCGGGGCGAGGTCGCGCTCATCCCGGACGGAAGTCCCGAGACGACCGCCGGCTCGAGCGGCGTCGCGGTGCTGTACGGCGGGTTCACCGGCCCGGTGCCGCTCGGGGCCGCGCTCGACTACGGGCAGGCGCTGGTCGGCCTCGCCGAGCTCGCGCGGACGTGGAGGTCCGTGTACCGCTCGCCGGATTGGCCGGACCGCCACGCGCCGGAGCCGGTGATCACGGGGCGCGCGACGGTCACCAAGTTCGAGTTCTCCGCCGGCGCTAGCACCGAGGGCCGGGCCGGTCTCCGGGCGGTCCACACCGAGAACGAGGCATCCAACCAGATCTCCCGCGCCGTGAGCCTCCGAGTCGCAGGCGGCTCCGCCGACGTCGCGGCGCTCGCTGGCCAGCTCGCGACGCTGATCCCCGCACCGTTCCGACTCGACCGGGGCGGGGCCTCGTCGCTCACGGTGCCGGCGGGCAGCGAGCTCCTCCAGATCGTCGGCGAGTCCGGGCACGGCGGCTACCCGCACCGAGCCCACAACCCGGTCCCGCTTGCCCTGACGGTCCTCCGCGCCGCCGCGGACCGGGGATGGCTGGGGGATCCCGGCGACGGGACCGCGTCGTTCGTGGTCGACGTCCGGTTCCCGCCGGAGATGGAGCTCGAGGACGGTCTGGACCCGACCCTCCGCTACGTTCGGAACTGGATCGCCGCGCACGACGCCCGGGCGACGGTCGATGCGCCCCCGTCCCGGTCGAAGGCGGGCTACGCCCTTCCGCCCGATCATCCGGCCGCGGTGAAGCTGGAGCGGATCCTCGCGGTGACGCTCGGCGCCCACGGGGTCCAGGGCGAGTACGGCGGTACCGACGCGAGCGCGCTGCGGGACGTGCGGACCCCCGCCGGCGTTCCGCTCCCGGCACTGGTCTTCGGCGCGATGGACGACGCCTCCCACATCCACGAGGCCGAGGAGAGCGTCGACCCCCGGAAGATCGCCGGGGTCGCGTCGTCCATCGAGCGGTTCGTGCGCGAGCCGTAGCGGGGACGCGTGGCGCTGGACCCCTTCTGGGCGTCGGCGCTGGCGGTGCTCTGGGTCCTGCTGCCGGCGTACATCGCCAACGCGTTCGCGACCCTTCCGAAGGGCCGCGGGCCGCCGATGGACTTCGGGCGGATCTGGGCGCGCGACGGGCGTCGGGTCCTCGGTCCGTCGAAGACGTGGTCCGGATTCCTCGCCGCCGGCTTCGGCGCGCTGCCGTTCGGGCTGCTCGAGGCCTGGCTGATCCTCCTGGCCCCGACGGACCTCGAGATCGTGCCGCGGTTCGCGCCGAGCGTCGCCGCCGCGGTGCCGGTGGTCGCGATCCTCACGTTCGGAGCGATGCTCGGGGACGCGCTGGGGTCGTTCCTCAAGCGGCGCCTCGACCGGCCGAGCGGGGCGCGGACGATCTTCCTCGACCAGCTGCCGTTCGTCCTCGTCCCGATCGCGCTCGGCCTCGCGCTCTATCCGGGGCTGTTCGTCCCGACCTTCGTCCGCTGGCAGGCCGTGGTCTGGCTGCTGATCTACACGCTCGGGCTGCACGCTGCCTTCAATTACCTCGGATACTGGGTCGGCCTGAAGAAGGTCCCATGGTAGCCGAGTCCGGTCCCATCCCGACCTCCGGAGAGATCGCCCGGATGCTCCTCCAGGCGGGCGCGGTCCGCTTCGGGGAGTTCACGCTCGCCTCGGGCGAGAAGAGCGACGTGTACATCGACGTGAAGCGCGCCTGGCCCGACCCCGCCCGCCTCACGCTGATGGCCCGGGCGCTGGCGAGCCGGGTCGGCGGCGAGCCGCGGCTCGCCGGGATGGAGCTCGGGGCCGTACCGCTCGTGGTCGCGGTCGCGCTCGCCACGGGTCGGCCTTACGTCGTGCTGCGCAAGGCCGCGAAGGAGCACGGGACCCGCCAGGCGTTCGAGGGGGACATCCCGCGCGGCGAGCGCGTGCTGCTGGTCGAGGATGTGACGACCACCGGCGGCACGCTCGTCCGGTCGGTCGAGATCATCCGGGCGGCCGGGGGCGAGGTCGACCGGGTGCTGGCGGTGCTGGATCGGGGCCAGGG
>JASHWL010000012.1 GCA_030044105.1 Thermoplasmata archaeon | reverse complement strand
TTCGGAAGGATCGCGACCACGGGGCGCGCGTAGACGCGCACCTCGGGGATCCCGCACGCCGCCAGCGTGGCGAGCGCGACCGCATCGAGACGGTCTCCCGCGGCCACCAGGCGACGACCGCGGGGGAAGTCCTGGCCGGGCGGGGAGAATCGCTCCCCCCGGGCCACGGGCCGGGCCACGCGGACCGTCGCGCCCCGGCGCCGGGTCTCCTCGAAGATCACGACCGCGTCGCTGCCGGCCGGCAGCGCTCCGCCGGTCGCGATCGCGACGCACTCGCCGGGCCCGATCCGGCCTCCGAAGGCCTGCTCAGCGAACACCTCGCCGACGATGCGGAGCGAGACCGGCCGGGCGCGCCTCGCCGTCTCCGTGTCCCGGCTCCGCAGCGCGTAGCCGTCCCACGTCGCGCGACGGAATCCCGGGACGGGCCGGGGGGCCCGGTAGCTCCGGGCCGCGACGCGGCCGAACGCGAGCTCGACCCGGACGCTCTCGGTCCGCTGGATCGGACGGGCGGCCCCAAGGAGTCGCGCGCGCGCGGTCTCGACCGGCGTGAGATGCCGGAAGGTGTGGTACTCCATGCCCGTCGGTCACGCCTCCGTGCCTTCGAGGGCGCGGGTCGCCGCCCGGGTGCCGGCCGTGAGGCACGACCGAAGCTCCTCGCCCCGGAACCACGCGGCGTAGAAGCCCGCCCGGAACCCATCCCCCGCCCCCACCACGCTGCGGACGCGGCGGGGCCGGCGCGCCCGGACGTGGACCGTGCCGGCCCGCGAGAACGCGGTCGCGCCCTCCGCGCCCTCCGTGCGCACGACCAGGGGGACCCGCTCCACGAGGCGGTCGGGGCGCCGGGTCCCGAGCCGCTCGGCGACCCGGTCGATCTCGGCCCGGTTGCCGAACAGGATCTCCGCCTCCGCGAGCAGCCGGCGCAGCCGGGGCGCGTCCCAGCGGTAGTGGACCTCCTGGGCCGGATCCGCGGCGACCGAGGCGCCGACCCGCCGCGCGGCGCGCGCGAGCTCGAGCTGGAGCTCGGGCGGGCCCGTCGTGAGGTGGACCCACGCGTACTCCCGGACCCAGGGCCGCGCGGTCCGTCGGGCCCGGACGCGGTCGCCCATGGCGCCCTGGTCCATCAGCGTGCGCTGGCGGCCCTGCCGGTCCTCCAGGATGTAGGCGGTCGGCGTGGGGGCGTCGGGGATCCGCTCCAGCCCGCGGAGGTCGACCCCGGATCGGCGCAGCGCGGCGTGGAACTCCGCCGGAAAGTCGCGCCCGACCCGCGCCACGAGGCCGGTGCGCACGCCGAGCCGCGTCGCGGCGACCGCGAGGTTCCCCGCCGTCCCTCCCAGCACGACCCGGTGGGACGCGACGGGGACCGTGCGATCGTCCCGGGGGAATTCCTCCAGGCGGAGGAATCGGTCGACGTTGACATGGCCCGAGACCAGCAGGTCGCGGGGCCGATCGGCCGTCGCCGGGTCCGGCATGCTCGATCGCGCCGACAGGTGGGGGGCTCCATAGCGCTTCGGGAGGGGGAGGCGGGGTTTATGCGCCGGCTCCGCTCCGAGGCCGCCCGATGCTCGTGGAAGGCGCGGTCCTCGACGACGACGGTCCGCGCCGGGCGTACGTGCGGTTCCGGGCGGGTCGGGTCACGGAGACCGGACTCCCCGGGACGGACTCGGCCCGCGGCCGCGACCGCAAGATCCGGGGGATCGTCATTCCGCCGCCGGTCAACGGGCACACGCACCTCGGCGACGCGGTGTCGGTCCGGGAGCCGCCGCCCGGTCCGATCGCGCGGCTCGTCCGCCCTCCGCACGGCTACAAGTTCCGGCTCCTCGCGGAGGCGTCGGAGGGCGCGAAGCGGGCCGCGATGCGGGCGGCGCTCGGTCGGATGCGCCGCGACCGGGTCGCCGCGGTCATCGACTTCCGCGAGGAGGGGGTGCCGGGGATCCGGTTGCTCCGCGCCGCCTCCCGCGCGGAGCGGTTGCGGGCGGTGATCCTGGGTCGCCCGCTGGCGCGGCCGATCGATCCGCGCGAGCTCGCGGCCGTCCTCGCCGTCGGCGACGGCGTCGGGCTCTCGAGCGCGCTCGAGGAGAGCCCAGCGACGCGCACCGTCGTCGCCCGCGCGTGCCGCCGGGCGGGGAAGCGCTTCGGCCTCCACGCGAGCGAGTCGCGGCGCGAGGCGCCGGACACCTACCTCACGCCCCGGCCCGACCTCCTCGTGCATCTCGCCCACGCGACCGAGGACGACCTCCGCGCGGTGCGGGACGCCGGGGTCACGGCGGTGGTCTGCCCCCGCTCGAACGCGCTGTTCGGCCGCCAGCCGGACCTCGCCGCGATGGAGCGCCTGGGCGTGCGGATGCTGCTCGGCACCGACAATGCGATGTTCCACGCCCCGTCGATCTGGCGCGAGCTCGAGTTCGCGTACGTCGGTACCCGGCTCCGGCGACGCCCCGCCTCCGCCGCCTTCCTCGCGCGCGCGGCCCTCGTCGCGCCGTGGACCTGGCTCGGCGAGCCGGCTCGGGCCCATGTGGCGCCGGGCATGCCGGGGACGCCGGTCGTCGTGCGCCTACCGCCGGACGACCCGGCGTACCAGATCGTGACCCGCACGACCGAACATCTTATCGTCCCGGTCGGGCCGACGGGCCCCGGACGATGAAGTACGACGAGCTCTTCGCGCTGCTCCGCCGGCGCGGCTTCCTCTGGCCGACCGCCGAGATCTACGGCGGGGCCCAGGGGCTCTACGACTACGGTCCGCTCGGCGCGCTCCTGAAGCGTCGGGTCGAAGCGGCCTGGATCGCGTGGTTCCCGGGCCTCTCGCGCGACTACCACGTGATCGATCCGGCGGAGATCCTGCCCGAGGCGGTCGTCCGGGCGTCCGGGCACCTCGAGAACTTCACCGACCCCGAGATCACCTGCGAGAACTGCCACGCCGTGTTCCGGGCGGACACGATCCTCGAGAAGGTCCGGCCCGAGGGCGTCGACGGGTTGACGCCCGCCCAGATCGGGGAGGTCGTCACCGCGCGGGGGCTGCGCTGCCCGAACTGCGGGTCGACCGCGCTCAGCGTCCCGCGGGCGTTCAACATGATGTTCGGCTTCGAGTTCGGCGTCACCGGCCGGGAGCGCGCGTACCTGCGGCCCGAGACCGCCCAGAGCAGCTACCTCGCGTTCCCCCGCATGTGGGACGTCGGGCGGCGCGCGCTGCCGCTCGGGATCGCGGTCGTCGGGAAGGCGTACCGGAACGAGATCGCGCCCCGCCAGGTCCTGTTCCGGATGCGGGCGTTCACGCAGGCCGAGCTCCAGA
>JASHWL010000081.1 GCA_030044105.1 Thermoplasmata archaeon | reverse complement strand
CGGTCGAACCCGCGGGCGCTCCCGTGACCGTGAGCGGTTCGCTGTACCAGCTGAACGAACCGCTCGACAGCTCGCTCCTCGACCTCGCGTCGAACGCGACCGTGGACCTGTCGAACTGCCTCGTCACCTACACGACGGTGGACGGGTACGGGAACAACAGCGCGGTCGAGGTCCGGGGGGTCGCGAACGTGACGGTGGAGTACCTCTCGAGCACGGCGCCCGGGGACGAGGCCGTGTACGTCGTCGACTCGAGCGCCGTCTCCGTCTACGGGATCGGAGCGACCCACGCGCTCGACATCGGGATCTGGATCCAAACCTCCCAGGACGTGAACGTGTCGGACAACAACGTCTCGTTCTCGAACGTCGGGGTCTACCTCGCGAGCGTCATCGACGCCGGCGTGCTCGATAACCAGGTGGTGGCCGAGACCGGCAGCGCGCTGGAGACGAGCGTTACCTCCAACGCCCTCTTCCTCAACAACGACGGTCGGTACGCGGCGTTCTACGGCGCCAATCTCGAGTACGACAGCGGTACGTTGGTCTCGGGAAACGACCTCTCGGGCAACCTGAACAATAGCGGCACCGGGACCGGGATCTACTCGTATCTCAGCGATTCCGACCGGTTCGTCGGGAACAACCTCAGCGGCACCAACGCCTACGGGGTCTACGTCTCGGCGCCGACCGGGAGCATGCTGATCTCGCACAACGATCTCACGGGCGGGCTCGAGTACGGCGTCGGCGAGGCCGAGGGATACTTCGGCTCGGGGGTCACGATCCGGGACAACGACATCGAGAACGTCACCCTGGATGGCATCGACGCCTCCCAACCCGGCGCGTTGAACATCACCGGGAACTCGTTCGCGCTCGCGGCTGCGGAGCCCTCGGCGATCGGCATCAACCTCGAGGGCGCGATCGGGGCGGTCACCATCGCCGGGAATCGCCTCTCGGGGGGATACGGCACCGGCGTGCTGTTCTCCTCGAGCGGGGGCACGCTGACGGTCGCGCGGAACGTCATCACCAATACCTCGTACGAGGCCCTCGACGTCGCGGTCTCCAGCGGGGCCACGATCGTCTCGAACGACCTCGACGTGAACACCACCGGGCCGTCCGCCGGGATCTACGTCGGATACAGCAACGGTGTCCTCTCGATCGTCGGGAACCAGATCACCGGCGGCTTCCTGTACGGTCTCGATCTGTACGTCGTCAACGGGACCCTGATCGTCCGGGGGAACAACGCGGTGGCCGCGCTCGACGATGCGATCCTCATCTTCGAGACCGAAGGCGCCTCGTTCGTCTCCGGTAACGCGCTCGGCGCGAACGCGTCGACGGCCGACACTTTCGTCTACGGGATCTATGTGGACGACTACCTCGCGGGCCCGAGCGTCATCTCCGACAACGACTTCGGCGGGGGCCTGTTCGTGGGAATCTATCTCACGTTCGCGTTCTCCGACCTCAACATCTCGGACAACGCGTTCACCAACGTCACCGCCGGCGGTGTGGATCTCGACCAGGAGGCGCTCGGCAACTCGGTCATCTGGGGCAACGTCTTCTCGAAACCCGCGATCGCGTTCGTGGAGACGTTCGGCCTGTTCTGGGCCGAGGGCGGGGGCAACCTGAGCATCGTCGACAACGTGTTCGAGGGCGGCTTCTACGCCGGCGCGGTCTCGATGGGAGTGCTCGGAACGACCCTCCTCGAAGGCAACGTCTTCGACAACGTCAGCGATTACGGAGCGGCCTTCGAGGAGTCGGCGAACGGTCTGACGGCCGTCGATAACCAGTTCCTCGGCAACGACACGGCCTACAGCGCGACCGGGATCGGGCTCTATCTGGTGGACGAGTCGGGCACGGTCGGGTACGTGGCGAACAACACGATCGCCGGGGGCCTCGGCACGGGGATCCTCGACTCGGACTCCGAGATCGCCCAGACCCTCGTGTACAACAACACGATCCAGGATCCCGTGCAGTACGGGGTGCAGGTCACCAACAGCGCCGGGCCGGTCGCCGTGGTCGGGAGCACGATCTCCGCCGCCCAGGGATTCGGCATCCTGGCCAC
This sequence comes from Thermoplasmata archaeon, assembly GCA_030044105.1. GTDB lineage: Archaea > Thermoplasmatota > Thermoplasmata > Lutacidiplasmatales > UBA184 > Lutacidiplasma. The sequence continues at coordinate 4,278 of JASHWL010000081.1, read as the reverse complement.
GGACGACGCCAACCTGACGATCCAGGACAATCAGGTCACGGACGCCAACGTGGCGATCAACATCAGCGACGACGACGCCCAGGTCCTGGTGGACGGGAACAACGCGTCCGGCTCCAACGCTTCGCTCGAGGTCGACATGTCCGACTTCGAGTCCGTGGCGATCCTGGAGGACAACGACCTCAGCAACTCGAAGTGGGTCGCCGTCAACAACTCGCTCGCGGACTTCATCGCGAACGACCTGCTCGGCACGCCGACCGTCTGGCTGACCAACGACAGCTTCTCCGAGTTCTACCACAACAACCTCGAGACGGACGGCCCGGCGTTCCTGGACCTGTTCGACAGCGCGCCGCTCTCCGGGGTCTACAACGCGCCGCTGCCGATCGGGGGCAACTACTGGACCGGCTACACTGGCACGAGCTGCAGCTACGTCTGCTCGCCGCCCTACGAGGTCCCGTCCCAATCCGGCAGCTCCGGGTATCTCGACGAGTACCCGCTGGGCACGGCGTGGACGGCCTACGCGATCACCTTCGAGGAGTCCGGGCTCCCCGCGGGCACGACCTGGTCCGTCACGTTCAACGGGAGCGTGCTCACGGCCGTCGCGCCGGCGTCGATCGTCGTCTACCCCTCGAACATCGTGCCCGTGACCTTCCCCTATGCGATCCCGGCGGTGGGCACCTACACGCAGGTGTCGCCTTCGTCCGGATCCGTGACCACGTCGGGCACGTCGGAGACGATCGCCGTGACCTTCGCGGAGCCCACGTACGCAGTGAGCTTCTCCGAGAATGGCCTCGCCGTCGGGATGATGTGGTACGTGAACTCCACGGGCACGCCCGCCTTCGCGTCCGGCGCCTTCGCGGTGACCTCCGCGGGTACGCAAACCTTCGCGGTCGGGGACCTGACGAACGGGACGTACGCCTTCTCGGTCGCGGTCGACCGCGGCGGGTTCCTCGCGACCACGCCCACGACCGGGACGTTCACCGTGGACGGAGCCGCGACGACCGTCGCCTACGTCTACGCGACCGTGAACTACACGGTGTCGTTCCAGCAGAGCGGGCTACCCGCGGGCGGCTTGTGGACCGTGACGATCAACGGCGCCCCGCAGTCGTCCACCGGAGCGGCGCTCGCGTTCTCGCTGCCGAACGGCACGTACTCCTTCTCGGTCACGGTGCCGACCGGATACGTCGCCACGCCCGCCCAGCCCTTCACGGTGGCCGGCGGCCCGGTGGCGTCGTACATCGCGATCTCGGCCACTCCGTCGTCGTCCTCCTCGAGCTCGAACAACACGCTCATCTACGGCCTCGTCGCCGGGCTCGTGATCGCGGCCGCGCTCGCGGTGATCGCGTTCGCGCTCCTCGCGCGCAAGGGCCGCGGCGGTGCCGCCAGCACTCCGCCGCCCGCCTGGTCCCCGCCCCCGGCGGGCGCGAGCGCCGCGCCCCCGGCGCCCGGTGAGCAGCCCTGGTCGGAGGGAGGTCCGACGCCCCCCAGCCCGCCGAGCGGCGGCTGACGACCCGTCCGGGGCGAGCCCGGCCGACCCGATGGAAACGATCGCGGAGATCCGCAAGCGGCGGCTCGCCCTCGGCATCTCGCTGGGCCAGCTCGCCCGCGCGATCGGCAAGAGCGACGCCACCCTCTCGCGCATCGAGCGCGGCCGCATCCGGCCCTCGTACGAGCTCGTGCAGCGGATCCTCGCCTTCCTCGAGGCCCAGGAGGGGTCGGCGGCGCCGCACCTCACGATCGGCGAGATCGCGCACCGGCCGCTCGTGACGATCGAGTCGTCGGCCCTGCTCGCCACCGCCGCGCAGCGGCTCGAAGGCGGCGCGTTCTCGCAGCTGCCCGTCGTCGACGGCCATCGGGTCGTCGGCGCGCTGTCCGAATCGGCGCTGCTGCGCGCGCTCGCCACCCCCGACGGGAAGCGGCGGCGGGTCGGCGAGGTGATGGAGAGCCCCTATCCGATGGTCGGCGAGGAGTTCCCGGCCGAGCTCCTGCCGGCCCTCTTCTCCCGGTACCCCGCGGTGCTCGTCGTGCGCCGGGGTGTGCCGGACGGGATCGCGACCAAGGCCGATCTCATCCGCGGCCTGCGCGGCCGCTCGTTCCGCCGCGGCGCCCCGCCCTGATCAGCGCTCGCGGCCCACGGTGACCGCGCGCACGGCCGCCTCCGCCACGAGCTCGGCCGCGACCGCCCCGATACGGTCGGCGGCCTCCATCGGTCGAGCGTCGCCGCGCCGGGGTCGTTCCACCCCGGTCGAGGCGAAGAACAGAGCGTCCCCGTCGGTCGCGCTCTGGTACGGATGCACGGCCGCGCCCACCCCGGCGTGGGCGATGGCGGCGGCCCGGGCCAGGGAGGGACGGTCCAGCACGGAGTCGCAGGCGACGAGCGTGAGGGTCGTGCCGGTCGGACGAGCGCGGGCGAGCTCCCGACCCTCCGGGGGCAGGATCCGCCCGCCGGGGCCTCGCGCCCCCGCGACCCAGCGTCCCGTCCTGGGGTCCCGGACCGCGCCGACCGCGTTCACGACCACGAGCGCGCCCACGCGGCCGTAGCCCGGGACCGCGCGTGCGCTCGAACCCACGCCCCCCGGCATCGCGTGCGTCCGCCCCCGGTACTTTCCGACCGTGGCCCCCGCGCCCGCCCCGATCCGCCCTTCCTCGACCGGTCGGCGATCGGCGCGGCGTGTCGCCTCGTACCCCAGCGGCAGGTAGTCCGGGATCGGGCCCAGGACCCGCGGGAGGTCGAACAGGATCGCGCCCGAGATCGCGACGACCGGGTTCGGGTTCCCGAAGACGGCGGACCCTCCCCCCTCCTCGAGGACGCGGACCCGGATCCCCCGCCCCGCGTCGAGGCCGTAGAGCGAGCCACCGGAGAAGAAGATCGCCCACCGCCGGCCGAACGTCGCGTCGACCGACAGCGATGCCGTGTCGAACGTGCCGCTCGCGCCGCCCCGGACGTCCACGAACACGGAGGCGGGTGGATCGAACCGGACGACGGTCACGCCGGTCGATCCGTCCGGCGCCGTCGCGTGCGCCGCCCGCACGCCCCGGACGAACGTGATCGTTCGAGGCCGGGCCGCCATCGCCCCGGGGAGGCCCCGCCCCCGAAAAGGGCCACGGTCGGTGGCGTCGCCGTCACCGCGGGAGCGCTCCTTATCTTTCGACCACGCTGGGCCCGACCGATGCCGCCGGCCCGCGCGCGCGCGAGCGTACCCCCCGTCCCGAAAGGGTTCCGCGTGGTCCGCGATCTGCCCGTGGGCCGGCACCCGCTGCTCGCGGCGTTCCCCGGGCTCGACCGCCTCCCGCTCGCCCCGCGTCTCGAGGAGGACGCGGCCCGGCGGGAGCGCCTGTTCCAGGACACCTGCGTCGAGGTGGTCGACGAGGACATGTGGATGTACGTGGCACCGCGCGAGCTCCCGACCGGGGCGCGGCGGCGCAGGTGGCGTCCGGTGGTCTCGCGCGAGACCGACTGCATCGTGGTCGGAGCGAGCCATCTCCGCGAGAGCTCCGAACTCATGCTGTTCATGGACATCTACCACGAGCTCCGGCACGTGGTCCAGCGGCGGGACGGCGCGGACCTCTGGCCCCCCGGCGTGAGCTACGTGAAGCGCTGGACGGAGGTCGAGGCGTACCGGCTGGTCGTCGACGCGGCGCGGGGGATGGGCGTCTCGGACGAGTTCCTGCGGGACTATCTCAAGGTCGAGTGGATCACCGAGGACGAGCACCGCGAGCTCCTCGCGGAGCTCGGCGTTCCCGAGCGCTGAACCCGCCGGCGTCGCTTCCGGGACCGACGCGCGACCGCGCGACGGTTCCCGAGGAACCTTGCCTTTATGCCGCGAGCCCCGGCATCCTCGCTCCGCTCCGGCGAGAACCCGGCTCGGTCATGGACATCAAGGCCCGCGCGACCATCCGGCCCTCGTCGAGCGACCTGTGGTTCCTCGCGTACCTGCCGCTCGCGATCTCGGACGGGATCGCGACGCCGCTCATCCCGCTGCTCGCGCTGCAGAAGTTCTCCGCCTCCGCGTTCGCGGTCACGATCATCATCGCGGCGTCGGCGATGAGCCAGGTGCCGTTCACGATCCTGTGGGGCAACCTCTCCGATCGCGTGGCCCACCGGAAGTACTTCCTGGTCGGCTCGTTCCTCGCCACCGGCGCGGCGATCATCGCGATCGCGCTCGCGCAGAACCTGCTCACGTACTTCTGGCTGAACATCGTCGAGGGCCTCGCCTCCGCCGCCAGTGCGCCGATCGGCACGATGCTGCTCCTCGAGACCCGCCACAAGCGTTGGTGGCC
>JASHWL010000080.1 GCA_030044105.1 Thermoplasmata archaeon | reverse complement strand
ACCCGGCCGGATGGAGCTCGAGCTCGGCGCGCACCGGCAGGTCGACCCCGACGGCGCTGCCCACGCCGGTCGGCAGTGCGTTGACGATCGAGATCGCTCCGGTGGCGACGCCTACGCCGCGCACGGACCCTCCGTCAGCGTGGCCGCCAGCTCGTCGGCCGGCGGCTCGGTGCCCCACCACAAGCCGAAGCTCGCCGCCGCCTGGTAGACGAGCAGTCTCCACCCGTCCTCGTACGTCGCGCGGGCGCGCTCGGCCGTGGCACGAACGGCCGGCGACGCCGGGGCGTAGACCCAATCGAGAAGGTGCGCCCCCGGCGCCAGGAGTCGGTCCAGCGGGATCTCGAGCGAGTCCCCGGCGGATCGTCCCACGGTCGTCGCGTGCACCACGAGGGGGAAGGGTCGGAGCTCGCTCTCCTCGAGGCGATCGGCGGCGAACCGGGCCGCCACCGCGCCGGAGCGATCGGGGTCGCGCGCGACCACCGCGGCCCGGACGCCCAGCTCCCGAGCCGCGGCGAGCGTCGCCGCCGCGGCCCCTCCGGCGCCGACGACCGCGAGCTCCTGGCCGTCCCACGAGCCTCCGGAGCGTAGCTCCTCGAGACGGCGCAGGATCGCCACGAGGTCGGTGTTGTCCGCCTCCACCTCCTCCCCGCGCAGGGTGAGGCAGTTCGCGACGGCGCAGAGCTCCGCGGCCCGGCCCACCCGGCTCGCGGAGGCGAGGGCGACGGATTTCCACGGGTGCGTCACGTTCAGCCCGAGGAAACCCCCCTCCGCGAGCGCGGGCAGGGCCTCGACGAACTCCGACTCGCTCTGGATGTCCAGCGGGATGTAGAGGCCCGCATGGCCGACGGCGCGCATCCAGCGCGCGTGCAGATACGGGCTCTGCGAGTGCGCCACGGGGCGCCCGAGCAGCGCGAAGATCGGCGCCCCGGCACCGGCGTCGAGGAACGGCCGGAGGCGATCGACGGGGACCTGGCTCGGCTCGACCGGTGGGTCGGAGCTACGGGAGCGGGGGAGGCTCGCGAACACGAACGGGTAGTCGAGTCGCGCGCTCCACGCCCGGAGGAGGGCGCCGGACGGGCCGGTCGTGAGCAGGATGCGGGGACCGTCCCCCGCGGCCGGGAGGACCGGAAGGAGCTCGCGCAGAACCGCGTGGACGGTGGCGGGCAGGACGACCTTCCGCACCGCGTCCGGAGAAGGTTCGCCCCGCAGCAGCTCCGCGACGTCGCGAGGGGACGCGTCCTCCGCAAGGTGCGCGGAGAGGAATCGGAGGTGCGGCGCCTCGGGGGGAAGCTGCCGCAGGAACGCCGCGTCGCGGCGGACCTCGAGATCGATGCCTTCGAACGGGAGGCGCACGAGGCGCTGCAGTTCCGGCGTCCGGGCCTCGGGCGCGTCGGGTCCTTCGCCCCCTTCCGCTCGAGACCGCAGCGTCGCGAGCAGAGGCAGCGCGGCCGGGAACAGCTCGGCCGCCCGCAAGCGCTCGGACGGGTCCCAGCGGTCGAAGCGGACTTCGGCGAGATCGGCGCCTCCGTCGCGGGCCGCCGCGATCTGGGCGGCGACCTCCTGCACCGAGCGGCCCGGGAGCGATACGACGATGCGGGGAGGGAGCGCCGTCATCGTTCCTCGATGGTCTCCTCGACCGCGCGGCCCAGGTGCCGGGCCGGAGGGAGTCGGACGGCCCGGACCATGGCCCCGGCCCGGAGCTCGGTCGTGGGGACCCGGCCCTCCGGAGTGGAGAGCCGCACGGTCTCCGCCTCCTGCAGGAAGATCGTGCGTGTCCGGCCGGCGTCCTCGGCCGAGACCATCACCATCGGCCGGCGCTCGATCTTGACGCGACCCACCCGGGCGGACCGGACCGGACCCGCCGGCTCGGCGACGAGCACCGCGTCCCCGGGATCGAGCTCCGCGAGATACCGGGTGCTGCCGTCGGCCAGCAGAACGTAGGAGTGCGCCGCGCCGGCGTTGACGCGGAACGCGCGCGGGCGGCTGAACGTCGAGCCGACCGCCTCGCTGGCGACATGGAACAGGAAGGCCCCGGCGCTGCCGACGAGGAGGCCCTCCGCCGGCCGGAGGATCGAGGTGGTGTCCACCAGCACGCGGTCGGCCACGCCGGCGGGTCCGACCGCGCGCACCGGAACGGTCGCCCACTCCAGGTGCGCCGGGACCGGTCCTTCGACGACCGACTCCAGCCGATCGACCTCCTCGGGCGTGCGCACCTCGACGAGGACCCGGTCGGCTCCGTGCTCGAGCGCGCCGAGGGCTCCGGGGACTTCGAGCGGGCCGCGCGCGTACACCCAGACCGCGACGTCTCTGGCGCGGGCCGCGATCGCGTTCTCGAGCGGGATCATCCGGTCGCCGGTCCACTCGATCGCGAGCACCCGGTGCTCCGCGGCCCGCCGGGTCGCCGCGTTGAGCTCGTCCACGCTCCGCAGCGCGAGCACCGGCACCTCGACGCCCGGAGCGAGGCGAAGCCGGTCCCCCCGGCGCACGACCACTTCCTCGCCCGGTCCCGGCGAGATCTCGTGCTCCGCGACCGTCTCG
>JASHWL010000079.1 GCA_030044105.1 Thermoplasmata archaeon | reverse complement strand
GGTATAAGCCGAGTGCTTCCCTCGCGACCCGCGAGTCGCGGCTGCCCGCGTTCTCGGATGCGTTCCATGCCGGATCGAGCGAATCGCCGATGGCTGCTCGCGAAGCGACCCCGCGGGGACATCACCGAAGCGAACTTCGAGTGGAACGAGACGACCGTACCGTCGTTGGAGGACGGTCAGTACCTGGCCCGAAATCTGTGGTTCGCGTACGGTCCGACGCAACGGCTCCTCATGGGCAGCGCGGATCCGGCCGATGCGAACGAGGGGTCGACGAAGATCGGCGAGACGATGCCGGCCTTCGCGATCTCCGAGATCGTGGAGTCCCGTCACCCGGTGTTCAAGGTGGGCGATGTCGTCCACGGGGGCGCAGGGTGGGAGGACTACAGCGTCGCGGACGGCACCGGATTCGCGCCCACGTACCGGGTGCCGGAGGGGGTCCCCCCCGACTGGGCGATCGGCGTGTTCGGGCTCACCGGCCTGGCGGCCTACTTCGGCGTGAGCGAGATCGCCAAACCGAAGCCCGGGGAGATCTTCGTGATCTCGGGTGCCGCGGGGGGCGTCGGGTCGCTGGCGGTCCAGCTCGCGAAGATCCGAGGGGCCCGGGTCATCGGCATCGCCGGCAGTGTGGCCAAGTGCGACTGGCTCGTCCGCGCGGCCGGGGTCGAGGGAGCGATCAACTACCACACGGAGGACGTCGCGAAGCGGCTGACCGAGCTGTGCCCGGACGGGCTGGACATCTTCTTCGACAACGACGGAGGTCCGACGCTGGATCTCGCGATCCAGCGCCTGCGGCAGGGGGGCCGGATCGTGCTCTGCGGCGCGACCTCGCTCTATCCGGCCACGGAGCTGCCGCCCGGGCCCTCCCACTATCTTCAGCTGGTCATGGTCAACGGGAGGATGGAGGGCCTGCTCGCGCGTGACTACATCCCGCGGCTTTCCGAGGCGGTCGATGCGATGCTGCCGCTCCTGAGGTCCGGCCGCCTCAAGCCGGCGGACGACGTGCTCGTCGGGCTGCGGAACGCTCCGCAGGGGCTCATCCGGCTCTACGCCGGCCAGAACATCGGCCGACAGCTGCTCCGCATGGACGATAATACTCCGGCGGCGTGACGCGGCGCGCGGGACTTAAGACGCTCCGACCGCGTCCGGGTCGGACGAGGTCGGCACGATGGCGAAACCCAAGATCGCCGTGATCGGAAAGGGACACGTCGGGACCGCGATCGCTCAAGGAGCCCAGCGGGCCGGTTATCCGGTACGCACCACGGGCCACGATCCCGGAGCGGTACGGGAGGCGGCCGCCTGGGGGGATCTCATCGTTCTCGCGGTTCCCGGGCCGGCGCGCGAGGCGACCGTCCACGAGCTCGGCGACGTCGCCGGCAAGACGATCATCGATCCGACGAACCTGATCGGTCCCAACTTCTCGTACGGCGGCGACCTTCGGAAGAGCGGCGCCGAGCAGGTCCAGGAGTGGGCGAAGGGGGCCCACGTGGTGAAGGCGTTCAACACGAACTTCGCCGAGACGATGTCGACGGGGAAGGCGCACGGGGAGACCATCGCCCTGTTCGTCGCCGGCGATGACGCCGGCGCGAAGAAGCGGGTCCTCGAGCTCGGTCGGGACTTGGGCCACCAGGCGGTCGATGCCGGGCCGCTGCAGAACGCGCGGCTGCTCGAGGTGCTCGGCTTCCTCAACATCCAGCTCGGCGTGGGCCCCGGGAAGTACGGCCGAGACATCGGGTTCCGGATCGTGGGGATCCCCGATACCTAGACGGCGGCGTCCGAGAATCCCGCTCCGGCCTCGGGAGTTCTCTCCCCGATCGCCCCGGCGCGCCGGAATAGGAATCTGGGTGGGCCATATTACCACCCGACGCTTCGCGGTTCGGGTCCGTCCGTCCCGGAGGATTTCTCATGCGAAACGCTCGAGCCTTGGCGGCTGTGGTGCTCATCGGAGTGACGGTCGTGCTGTTCGCGGTGCCCACGGGGGCGCTGGCGCCCTCCGGGGCCGGGGTGGCCCGAGGGGATGCGGCGTCCTCGACACCCTCCTCGGCGCCCGCCACCTCGGTCGTGGCCGGCGCGACGGGGGTCCTGCCGTCCGCGAGGGCCGCGATCGAGGCGCGGGCGACGACCGTCGGCCGCGACGGGGCCGGTCCCGCGGCCGGGCTCGAGCCCAACATCGCCTACCAGTCGGTTCGGGAGGGGGACGCCATCGTCCCGGTCGGGTTGTCGAGTAGCCAGGTCTCGCCGGGTCCGACCTCGATCGGCGTGAACGACCTGGGTCTACGCACGAACGCGCAAGGCGGCTACGTCCCGTACTGGTACCGGACGACGTCGTTCGATGGGACGGTCACGATCGACAACATGACCCTGCTGCCGCTCGAGAACAACGTCTCGGATGGGATCACGCTGCAGGAGAACGCGGTCATCGACAACATGACCCTGTTCGGCCAGTCGATCTACCAGGTGTGGGCCCAGAACGTGATCCTCTACTCGGTCCAGGACCACGGACTGCAACTCCTCACGGACGCCTGGAACTTCTCGAGCCCGTACACGCAGTTCTACCAGAACGACATCTACGAGAACTCGCCGGGCGGGTTCCTCTTCACCGGCACCTACGTGCACCAGGTCCCGCTGACGCCGCCGTTGTTCACGGTCCAGATGCCGTTCACCATGCGGTTCTACATGAACACGACCAACATCGACGGGCGCAATGCGCTGTTCTTCAACTACACGCTCTACTCGGCGCAGGACATCTACCTCGGCTCCCAGAACCTCGGGACCCACATCAACGACGGCTCGTTCGACTGGATCATCTTCAACTCGACCGCCGGTCAACCCGCCGGGTACACCGCGCCCCCGATGTCGTTCCTGGTGAGCGGCAACCAGAGCACGGTCATCGGGCTGCCGTTCGACTCCGAGATGGCGATCTGCGGCCCGAGCGATGGGTTCAGCGCGGACATCCGTTCGTTGACCGCCACCGCGCAGCTGCTCTATCTCAACGCCGCGACCGGGACGTACGTGCCGGTGCCCGCGGCGTTCACGACGACCGAGGACACGGGCGAGAGCGTGGAGGGTGTCGACGCGCACTTCACGACGGCGACCGCGCACACCGGCTCCGACCTCCTCACGAACGGGCCCGAGTTCATCTACGGGCTGTGGAACGCGAGCGGTCGGGGCGTCAGCGACCGGCGCTTCACGCTGGATCTCGCGCCCAGCACCGCGCAGGCCTGGGTCTCGCCGGACTTCGGCGGCCCGAACGCGGGCTTCTCGAACAGCTCCGCGGCGTGGGCCCTCGCGCCCGGGCCGGATGTGACCTTCTGGCTGCCGGCGACCGCGGGCGAGACCTACTCCGTGGCCGTGCTCGCGAACGACTACGCGCCGCTGTACGCGACGGTCTCGGCCGGGAGCACGACGCATCTCAGCGCGGCCTACGACCCGCGGGAGGGGGTGTACGTCCCGATCCTGGCGTTCGGCAACGCGGGCGTCGCCCGCATCGCGAGCTCGGGCACGGGCTCGGCCGCCGATCCGTACGTGATCGACTACGCTCAGACGCAGCCGATCAGCTCGTTGTACGGGGTGTTCGACGAGTTCACCGAAGCGCTCTATCCCGGACTCCTGCTCTCGGGCGTGACCGCCCACGTCGACCTCGTGCACCCGCCGAGCCTCACGATCGACTACGCACCCGGCGCGCTGTTCTTCCTGGAGTACTACTGGGGACTGAACGTGCCCAACTCGAACGCGCTCCCGATCGAGGTCTACGACTCCTCGCACGTGTCGATCCTGGACGCCACGGGGATCAGCGGCTGGTTCCCGGTCACGCTCTCGGGATTCCTCCTGGCCTCGCTCTACCTCTCGAACGACACGCACTCCCTCGTCGCGTACGACACGTTCGAGAGCGAGGGCAGCGCGATGGTGATCGTGGAGCCCAACGGGAACGCGTCGGAGCAGAACACGGTGTTCGGGAACACGTTCGACGTGAGCCCCGAGGAGCACACGGAGTACGGGAGCTCGTTCTACGTCGTCTTGGCGTTCAACACGACGTACACCGGGCCGCCCGCGGCGGGCGGGCTCGGCGTGTTCGCCTCGGGCAACACGATCTACGGCAATCTGTTCCGCACGCCGATCACGGCGTACAGCCCGCCGCAGGACCCGTTCCTCGCGTACATCTTCGTCAACGACCTCGGCTACGCGGACTTCGCGCAGGTCGCGTCCGTCTGGCACAACCAGTGGAACATCTCGCTCGAGCCGGCGACGTACGTGCGCGTGGTCAACGGGATCCCGCTCGCGGGCAGCATCGTCGGGGCGTCGTTCGAGGGCGGGAACGCCTGGCGGAACTGGAACGGCGTGGTCCCGTACACGGACGGAGGGCTCATCACGCCCGGCGGGGACTACCTTCCGCTGCCCTATCCGTGAGGGAGCGGGGGCGCGCGTGAGCGCGGGCGCTCCGGGGCCGGGCCCGAGCGCACCCCAGGTCCCCGGGTCCACGCCCCTTCCGAACCCGGAGGTCCAGGTCGGCGAGATCGCTCGCGCGTTCCAGGTCACCATCGGGTTCGGACCCGTCCGCATGGCGTTCACGACGGCGCGGATCCTGGTCTTCCAGACCGGTGAACATCGAGACTTTCCGAGCCCCGGCCTGTACAAGCAATGGAAGAACGCGCTCCCGGCGGGGGCGAACTGGGCCGTGACGAACGTGCCCGTGCCTCCGCTGTGGGGGACGCCGCCGATCTGGGCCTTCGACAACGCGCTCGTCGCCGCCCTGCATCCCCATCCACCGCACGGGATCGGGGTCGACCGCGAGGCGTGCGACCTCGACCTGTACTCGGCCCCTGGTGGCTTGCTCGCCCGACCCGGCGGCCTCGCTCAGCTGATCGGGACGGACCGGTGGGGGAACACCCAGATCACCTGGCGGGTCCCCGGCGACGCCCCTGGCCTCACGGCGTTCCTGCGCCTGATGCCGATCGGCGCCCAGGTCACCGACCGTCCGTTCACGACGATCCGCCGATGAGCGGCTCCGGAGGTCGCCCTCCCGACGCGATGCCGGTTCCGCGGCCGCCCAGTACCCTCACGGGGCGCGGTCGGCGAGCCACTTTCGAGTGAAGTTGAGGTTCTCCCGGAGGCTGAGCGAGCCCTCCCACTTCCGGATCGCCGCGGGCAGGACGGCGCCCTTTCGCGCGGCGGCGGCCTTCAGCACGCCGGACACGTAGCCCCGCACCTCGGCGATCCCGTCGGCGGGCAGGACCGGTCCGTGGCCCGGTACGATCCGTTCGGGTCGCAGTCGCTCGATCTCGTCGAGGACCACGAGCCAGTGCTCGGGGTCCCCCGAGCCGAGGCTCGGCTGGATCCCCGCGGCGACGAGGTCCCCCGCGAACAGGACCTTCTCCTGCGGCAGGAACAGGATCGTGTCCGCTTCCGTGTGACCGGCCCCGAACGATCGGAGCTCCGCCCCGCGCGCTCCGGGCAGCGCGAGCCGGGTCTCGTACGTCTGGTCCGGCGGCACGACCCGGAGGGAGTCGGCCGAGTCCCGCAACCCGCGGACGAACTGCACGGCGAAGGCATGGTCGGCGCGGGCCGCCTCCCCGCGCAGGTGCCGCTTCTGTCGCTCCAGCGTCGCGAGCTCCTGGTCCAGCTTCGCGCGGGTCAGCTCGGCCGAGAACTCGTCGTGCCGTTCCAGCAGGATCTCGCGGGTGCGTCGCGTGCCCCAGATCGGCACGCCCGAGAAGCGGGAGTTGCCGAGCATGTGGTCCAGGTGCCAGTGGCTGTCGACGACGAGGGACGGATCGGCCCCGAACGCGGCGTCGCTCGCCGCGACCAGATCGCCCGCGGAGTCGGCCGTCAGCCCGGTGTCGAAGACCAGCCTCCCCTCGCCGAGATCGAGCAGCCCCGAGTTGCAGATGGCGTGGCCCTCCGGCCGATGGATCGCGGCGAGGATCCCGTCGGCCAGCGTTTCGTAGGCATAGTTCTCCGAAGGGGGGAGCGGGCCCGGCATGGGTAAGGACGCAAGCTCGGGCCGGTATATCTACCGCGGCGCTCGCCCGATAGAGGCCGGACGTCCCGGGCTCGCGTCGGTCCGAGGGGTCCCGTCCTGCGGCACGGCTCTCGGGGGCGAAGTTCCTCGGGGGATCCGGGCACTCGCTTCCCGTCGTCAGATAGGTTCATTCCCCGGAAGCCGGCGTCCGATGGTTCGAGTGCGATGCCGGCCCCGGGCACCACGTCCGCTGCCGCGCCGAGTTCCGCCGCCCCGGGACCGGCGAGCGGGTCGCCCCATGCGCCCTCGGCGGCTCGTCCCCACCGCCGGAGCATCCTGCGTCGCGCACTGCTCGCCATCAGCGCGGTCGCGGCGGCCGAGATCATCGGGACCGTCGGGTTCCATGCGATCCAGGGCTTCGACTGGGTGAACTCGGTCTATTTCGAGAGCATGCTGGCCACCGGCCAGGGTCCCCCCCTCACGTTGACCACCGACTCGGCCAAGGTCTTCGCTTCGGTGATGGCCTTTGTCTCGGTCGGCTCGAGCCTCTCCGCGGTGCTGTTCGTCCTCGGGCCACTGCTCAACCGGATCTGGAGAGGTTTCGTGGAGCGGATCGAGCACGAGGTCCGCACGGTCGAGCGGGAGATCCGCGACGATCTCCACTGATCTCGACTTGCAGCCGCTCAGCCGGCCTGGAAGAACTTCTTGAGCTGGGCCGGGACGAAGCTGTCCAGTCCCTCCAAGCGGCGCCCGCTGGGCGCGACCAGGAGGGGAAGCAACGGCTCGCCCTGCGCGTACTGGTTCGCGAGCGCCTGGTCGTCGCCCGGGCGGCTCAGGTCGATCACCCGGACCGTGCGCCCCAGCGACTGCCCGATGTCGAGGGCGAGCCGGACCGATCGGCCCTGCTCGCCGGGAAAGTTCTCGGTCGGGGGGCTCCCGGCGCGGGAGCCGCGCGCGCGCCCGGACGCCGGACCGACGCCCAGCAACCGCTGGCCCATGCCCGCGACGGCGTCCAGCCCGTCGACGCTCGGGTCACGCTCGCTGGCCGCGAACAGGAGGAACGGCCGAGCGGACACTCCGTACATCCGCGCGGCGGAACGCGTCGCCCCGCATGAGCCTCACCGGAACCCGCGCAGGAACCTTCGAGGGTCCCCCGCCCCCTCCCGAGAGGGTCAGCGGGCCGGCTGAGCCGTGAAGGAGAAGGACCACCCGACGAGCCCCGACGCCTGGGACGTGGGGACCAGATCCCGTCCTCCCTCGATCCGGGCCGATCGGTCGGGAGTGAACCGCACGGTCACCGTCAGCGCCTTTCCGTCGACGTGCACGGTCCCGAACTCCCGCGCGATCGTGTAGCCGGCCACCGTTCCGATCGCGTACGGCTGGTCGGTCCCGTTCGGCTCGGAGTACACCAGGGAGCTGCTCGAGCCCGACTCGCCGACTCCGTCGAAGCGCATCCACCACGTCGTGCCCGCGGGGAGCCCGGTTTCCCGGAACGTGACGTTGAACGTCGCGACGCGGAACGTGGGCGAGAGCAGCGTGAGCGAGTCCGAGTCGTAGTCCGCGACGTACACGGTTCCGGGGAGCGGGTCCGCCGCGACCGCGACCGGTCCGGTCGCCGTCGCGTAGCCGCCCACGCCGGTCGCGTGCGTCGCGTTGACGACCGTGACGAGGTCGCTGTCGAAGCTCGCCACGTACACGTCCCCGTCGTAGGGATCGTAGGCCGAGC
>JASHWL010000078.1 GCA_030044105.1 Thermoplasmata archaeon | reverse complement strand
GGCGGCGGGCACAGCTACCTCGCGTTCCTGACGCCCGGGATCCTCTCGTTCCAGGTCGTGATGGCCGGGACGGTCGGGGGGAGCATCCTGTGGGCCGACCGCCGCTGGGGCATGTTCGCCCAGCTCCTCTCGGGACCGTTCACGCGCCTCGAGTACCTGCTCGGGATCATGCTCACCTCGCTGCTCTTCGGCCTCGGCGGCGCGGCGGTGATGCTGGGCGTCGCGTGGGCGCTCCTGGGCACCGGTCCGACCTCGGTGATCGCCCTCGGCACGATGTTCGGCGTGATCGTCGTGGGCTCGATCTTCTTCGGTTCGCTGATGCTGTTCCTCGGCGCGCTCGTGAAGTCGAACACGGCGTACAACAGCATCCAGATCCTGCTGATCTTCGTCGTGAACTTCGCGAGCACGGTCTTCTATCCGCTCTCGAACAGCCTGCCGCTCGGGCTGCGGGTGCTGTTCCAGATCAACCCGCTCACCTACGTCGCGGACGCGGTGCGGGGCGCCTACTCGAACACGCTCACCCAGGGCGACGGCTACCAGATGATTGTCCTCGCGATCGAGACCGTCGCCTTCCTGTTCCTCGCCGCCCGCGCGTACCTCCGCTCCGAGCTCTCCTACGAGTGAGGGGACGTCAGCACACCGGCGAGTGCCGGGGCCGGTTCGAGGACCGGGAGGTATGGCCCTCCGGGCTACGACGGGGGCTCCACGGCGCATCGCGCGGTGGCGCATCGCAGAAGATTCCGTGGGGGGTTCGATCGGGCCTCGCGGGGGACCAAACCGTTTTCCGTCACGCCCCCGTCGGGCGGTCCGTGTCCGACGCTCCGCTGGTGGTCGTCGCCGACCCGATCGATCGCGCCGCGCTCGACCGCCTCCGGGGAGGGCCGTGCCGAGTGGTGGATGCCAGCGGCGATCCCACGCAGTTGGGGGCCCAGTTATCGGACGCGTGGGGCTTGATCGTCCGGAGCCGCACCAAGGTCACGAGCGACCTGATCGCCGCGGCCCCGCGGTTGTCCCTCATCGCCCGGGCCGGGGTCGGGGTCGACAACGTGGACATGGCCGCGTCCGGGGCCCGCAAGATCCGCGTGGTCAACGCTCCCGCGGCGGCGACCGTGAGCGTGGCCGAGCTCACGATCGCGCTCTACCTCGATCTCCTGCGGGGGTTGATCCCCGCGATCGCGGCGACCAAGGCCGGGCGGTGGGAGCGGGGCGCGCACGGCCGCGAGCTCGCGGGGAAGACGGTCGGGTTCGTCGGCTACGGCCGGATCGCGCGCGAGGTCGCGCACCGGGCGGCCGCGTTCGGGGCCGCCGCGCTCGCCTTCGACCCGTTCGTGAACCGCACGGGCGACGCGACCGAACTGGTTCCCCTGGAGACGCTCCTCGGCCGGGCCGACATCGTGAGCCTCCACGCCGCGCTCACAGCGGAGAACCGCCACCTGATCGACGCCGCCGCCCTGGGACGGATGAAGCCGACGGCGTTCCTGGTCAACGTCGCGCGCGGGCCGCTGATCGACGAGCCCGCCCTCCTCGCCGCGCTCCAGAAGGGCCGTCTCGCCGGCGCGGCGCTCGACGTGTTCGAGGTGGAACCTCCGACGGACCGCGCGCTGCTGGAGCTCCCGAACGTGATCGCGACCCCGCACCTCGGCGCCATGACGGCCGAGGGACAGGCGCGCGCGGGCGCCGAGATCGCTGACGAGGTGCTCCGGGCCCTCCGCGGCGAACCCCTCAAGAACCTCGTGCCCTCGCCCGGAGGAACCGCATGACGTTCGATCCCGAGACCACTACGTTCCTGATCGCCGGCCCGGTCCGCATCCATCCGCGCGTGCTCCGCGCGATGTCGATGCCATCGCTCAACCACCGGGGCGACTACTTCCACGGGGTCGTCGGGGAGATCCGCGAACTGCTGCCCGTGCTGTTCGGCGCGAAGGGCCGGCAGCTCATCCTCTCGGGCAGCGGGACCAGCGGCCTCGAGGCCGTCTACTCCTCCCTCGTACCGAAGGACCGGCGTACGCTGGTCCTCTCGAACGGGAACTTCGGGGAGCGGACGGACCTGATCGTGCGGCGCTACTCGGGCTCGGTCACGACGATCTCCGCCCCGTGGGGGCACCCGCTGCCCGCCGAGCAGGTGCACGCGGAGCTCGCGAAGGGCGACGTGGGGGCCGTCTGTGTCGTCCACAACGAGACGAGCGTCGGGCTCGCGAACGACCTCACGGCGATCGCGCCGGCGGTGCGGAGCTCCGGCGCGCTGTTCCTGGTCGACGGGATCAGCGCGGTCGCGGGCATCCCGGTCGAGATCGAGAAGTGGGGGATCGACGCGGTCGTGGCGGGCAGCCAGAAGGGACTCGCCGCTCCCGCCGGGCTCGCGCTGGTCCATCTCTCCGAGCGGGCGGCCGCGGCCCTGCACCCCGGGACCTTCTACCTCGATCTCGCCGCGCATCTGAAGTCGCTCGAGAAGAACGACACCCCGTGGACGCCGGCGGTCCCGCTGTTCCTCGCGCTGCGCGAGGCGCTCCTCCTGCTGAAGGAGGAAGGTCTCGCGACCCGCCTCGAGCGGACCCACCGCCTGGCCGAAGCGTCGCGCGCCGCGGTCGACGCCCTGGGGCTTTCGCTCTTCCCGGAACGCCGGTTCGCGTCCGACACGGTCACCGCGATCCGGAACCCGGAGGGGCTCGGCGATCCCGAGCTCCGGAAGGTGCTCGAGCGCCAGTACAACATCCTCGTGCAGGGCGGCCAGGGCGCGCTCACCGGGAAGATCTTCCGCATCGGCCACATGGGGATCGCCGACTGGCCGGACCTCCTGGTCACGTTCGCCGCGCTGGAGCGGATCCTGGGGAAGGCGGGGCGACTGCCCGCGCCGGGCCGCGCGCTCGCCGCCATCGTCGAGCGGATGCCCTGACCGGCCTAGATGTCCACGATCACCCGGGCGCGCCCGCGGTCGAGGTCGATCGCGAGGGCGTGGAACGTGATCGCCTTCACCTCGACGCCCCGGGGATGACGCGCCGGGTCGAACGGCTCGCCCCGCACGCTCGCCACGAGGGCGGTCGGGGGGTGCCCCACCGGGCGCGCGACGATCTCGCGGACGAGGAATCCGTCCCGCTGCTCGAGCGCGAGGAGCTCCGAGAGGTACGCGACCACGAGCGCGGTGGGGTCGGCTCCCGACGCGCTCACCGCCCGCTCCTCCCGGGGGCGGACCCGGCGGAGGTCGGTGATGAGCGCGAAGAGACCGAGCCCCAGCCCCTCGAAGAGCGCCGCCGGCGTTGACCCGGTCGCCCAGATGCCGACGTCGGCGGTCGTCGGAAAGCGCCCCCATCGCCGGGTCGATCGCGACGCCCCGCTCGCTGCGTTCGTGGCCCGGGTAGCGGCGAGGGCCCTTAAGGGGGGGACCCGTCTCTAGGGGGAACGCATGCCCCCACGCGCCAGCCTCGTCGTCCCGACGCTGGACGAAGCGTCCTCGATCGGCCACGTGCTCCGGACCTTTCGGGCCGCCGCGGACGAGGCGAACCGGACCGTCTTCGCCGCCCAGCCGATCGACTGGGAGGTCCTCGTCGTCGACGGCGGCTCCACCGACGGGACCGGGGCGCTGGCGGCCGCGGAGGGCGCCCGGGTCGTGGTCGAGCGGCGCCGCGGCTACGGGCGCGCCTACAAGACCGGCTTCGCCCAGGCGACCGGCGAGATCCTGGCCACCGCCGACGGCGACGCGACCTACCCGGTGGAGAGGATCCCGTCCCTCGTGAAGAAGCTCAGGGACGACCGCCTCGATTTCATCTCGGGCAACCGCATGGCGTACCTCGACCGCCGCGCGATGACGACCGAGCATCGCCTCGGCAACCGGGCCCTCAACCTGTTCCTCGGGGTCGCCTACCACCGCTTCCTGCGGGAGCTGCCCCAGGGCGGGCTCGCGGACAGCCAGAGCGGGTTCTGGGTGTTCCGGCGCGAGGTGCTCGAGCACGTCCACCTCGGCCAGGACGGGATGGCGTTCAGCGAGGAGCTGAAGATCGAGGTGCTGCTGCGGGGGCTCCGGGTCGCCGAGGTCCCGATCCACTACGGCGAGCGCTGGGGGCGCCCGAAGCTGTCGAGCTGGCGGGACGGCTACCGGAACCTGCTGTTCCTCGCGCGGAAGCGGCTCGCGGTCGCCCGGGAGACCTCGCGGGGCGCCCCGATCCCGTTCTCGCACGACCCCGAGGCCGTGCCGCCCCCGTGAGGGGACCTACTGGGTCTTGCCCGAGCGCTCCCGGGACTTCACCCGGAGGCCCTTGTAGCCGCACTTGCGGCACTGGACCGCCTTCGGAGGATTCCGGGCCGAGCAGTTCATGCAGATCTTCTTGTTGAGCAGGCGCTCGACCGCCTCGGGGAACGGCATGGGACCCGCGGGGACGCGCCCTCCCGTATAAAGCCTGCCCGAGTCCTTCCGCGGCGTGGTGGCGGACGAGGACGGCGTCGCGGCCGTCGCGTGGGCCCGGCACTCGGTCGCCGCGGCGCTCGGGGCGCGGAGCGCCTCGGCGGATCGAACCGTGCCGGCGGCGCCGGACGGGGCGCTGTTCGCCGAGCCGCGCGGCGTCTTCGTGACGCTGAAGCATCACCCGTCGGGCGAGCTCCGCGGCTGCATCGGCTACCCGCTCCCGTACTTCCCCCTCGGCCGGGCGATCGCCCAGGCCGCGCTCGCGGCCGCGACCGAGGACCCCCGGTTCCCCCGGGTGCGGGGCACCGAGCTCGCCCATCTCACGTTCGAGGTGTCGATCCTCTCGGTGCCGGTGCCTGTGCCCGGACGGACGCCGGCGGAGATCGTCGCCGGGATCGAGGTCGGGCGGGACGGCCTGATCGTGGAGGGGCACGGCACGAGCGGGCTCCTCCTGCCGCAGGTCGCTCCGGAGCAGGGATGGTCGGTGGAGCAGTTCCTCGACGGGACCTGCGAGAAGGCCGGGCTGCCGGCGGACGCCTGGCGGAGGCCCGGGGTACGGATCCGCCGGTTCGGGGCGGAGGTCTTCGCCGAGCGATCGCCCGGCGGCGCCGTCGAGCGCGTGCCGCTGTAGCTCACGCCGGGACCCGGACCAGGCGCGCGGAGAACCCGAGCCCGTCGACGTCGAAGCGGCGCACGTCCGGGCCGTCCGGCAGCGCCTCCTGCGTGATCTCGAACGGATCGGCGAGGAGGTCCTCGGCGAGCGTCGCGCGACGGGCCTGGACGGCCTCGTAGAGCGGCCCCGTCAGGCTCACGGTGATCGCGACCCGGTCGAGCAGCCGCAGCCCGATCTCCTTCCGGGACTGCTGGAGGCGTCGGGCGACCTCCCGCGCGAGCCCCTCCTCGAGGAGCGCGGGCGTCGGCCGGCGCGGCAGCGCCGCGACCGGTCGCGTCTCGTCCATGCGCCGCACCCAGTCGGCCTCGCCGTATCGATCGGCGGAGTCGACCGGGACCCGCACCACGCGCTTGACGTTCAGCTCGTCCGCGAGCAGCGCCTCCCCCTCCCCCCCGAGGCCCGCCAGCGCCGGCGACGCCTCCCCGAACAGCACCAGCTCGGCCAGCGGGATCCGCGACTTCACGCCGGCCCGGTGCCGGAGCTCGCGGCCGATCTCCACGACCTCGCGGAGCTCGCGCATGCCGGTCTCGAGCGTCGGGTCGTACCGGCCGCTGTCGGTCGGCCATCCTCCGAGGTGCACCGAGGCGTTCCCGGCCGCGAACCGCTGCTCGGTCACTTCCTGGTAGACCCACTCGGACGTGAACGGGACCAGCGGCGCCGCGAACCGGGCGAGCTCGCCGAGCGCGTAGGAGAGCGTCGCGTGCGCCGCGCGCCGTTCCGGCTGCTCGGGCGGGGCCCAGAACCGGGGGCGGGATCGTCGGAGGTACCAGGTCGAGAGGTCATCGACGAGGTCCCGGACGGCCGTCGCGGCGGGCCGCGGATCGTACGACTCGAGGGCGTCGGTGACCGCCGTCCGCGCGCCGGCCACGCGGCTGAGCAGCCAGCGATCGAGCAGGTCCGTCGGCGCGGGAGGCTCGCGGACCGGCGCGAGCCCGTCGGCCCGGGCGTTCCCGAGGTGGAACGCCACGGCGTTCCGCAGCGTGCCGAGCGTGCGGTGGCCCGCGCGCTCCAGCGTCGTCTCGCTGACCCGGATCGGGCTGGTGAAGTCCTGCGAGAGGAACAGCCACCGGATCGCATCGGCCCCCAGGCGGTCGAGCAGGGCGATGGGCTCCAGCACCTTGCCCTTCGACTTCGACATCTTCCGGCCGGTCTCCTCGAGGAGGAACTCGCAGGTCAGGCTGTGCTGGAAGGCCGGGCGATCGAACAGGGCGGTCGCGATCACGAGCAGGGTGTAGTACCAGCCGCGGGTCTGGTCGATCGCTTCCGAGACGAAGTCGAGCGGCACGCGCGGATCGAAGGCGCTCGGCTCGAACGGATAGTGGAACTGGGCGAACGGCGCGGAGCCGGCGTCGAACCAGACGTCGATGGTGTACGGCTCGCGCCGGGCGGAGGCGCCGCAGGTCGCACATCGGACGGCGATCCGATCGACGGTCACGCGGTGGGGGTCGAACGGCTCCGGCAGCGGCGCGCCGCTCCGCTCGGCCAGTTCCGCGAAGCTCCCGATGCAGGTGGCGTGCCCCGCGGGGCAGACCCAGACCGGCAGCGGAGTGCCCCAGTACCGGCTCCGCGAGACCGCCCAGTCCTTGGCCTGGGTGAGAAAGTTCCCGAACCGGCCCTCGCGCAGGTGCGCCGGGATCCAGGTTGTGCCCGCGTTGAGCCGGACGAGCGCGTCGGTCAGGCGGGAGGTCCGGACGAACCACGAGTCGATCGCGCGGTAGAGCAGCGCGTGGTCGCAGCGCCAGCAGAACGGGTAGGTGTGCCGCAGGGTCTCGGACCGGAACAGGAGCCCGCGCCCGGCGAGGTCCGCCAGGAGGATCGGATCGGCCTGCTTGAACCCCTTCCCGCGCACGAGCGGGAGCGCGTCGCCGAACACGCCGCGACTGTCGAGCGGGTCGAAGACCCCGACCCCCTCCCGGAGCCCGATGCGGTAGTCGTCGACCCCGAAGCTCGGCGCGCAATGGACGAGGCCGGTGCCTTCGGACGCCGTGACGAACCCGTCGAGCACGACCCGGTAGCGTCCGGTTCCGGGGCCGGCGGCCTCGAACGGCGCGGCGTACCGTCGCTCCGCGAGCTCCCGACCCGTGAGTCGCTCCCTTACCTCGGGCGTGCCGGCGAAGTAGCGGGGGACCGCCTCGGAGGCGAGGATCACGTCGCGGCCCTCGCCCGTTCGGACGACCGAGTACTCGAGGTCCGGGTGCGCCACGACGAGGAGGTTCGCCGGCAGGGTCCACGGTGTGGTCGTCCACACGAGCAGGTCCCGGGCATCGTCCGCGAGCGGGAATCGGACCGTGATCGAGGGGTCGGTGGTCTCGGCGTAGCCGAGCGCGACCTCGTGCGAGCTCAGGGTGGTCTCGCACCGCGGGCAGTAGGCGAGGACGTAGTGGCCCTTCTCCAGGAGGCCGCGGTCGAACATCGACCTCAGCGCCCACCACACGCTCTCGATGTACGGCGCGTCCATCGTGCGGTACGGGCGGTCGTAGTCGAGCCAGAAGCCGAGCTGCTGGCTCATCTCCCGCCAGGCCGCTTCGTACTCCAGGGCGGCGGCCCGGCACTCGTCGCAGAATCGCTCGACGCCGAACGCCTCGATCTCGCGGTGGGACTTGAGCCCGTGGCGCTTCTCGATCGTGAGCTCGACCGGCAGCCCCTGGCAGTCCCAGCCGGCCATCGCGCTCACGAGCGCGTGGCCCCGCATCCGGCGGTAGCGGAGCTGCACGTCCTTGATCGTCCGCGGCTCGACGTGTCCGAGGTGCGGCGGGCCGTTGACCCCCGGCGGGCCCTCCGTGAACCGGAACACCGGCCCCCCCGGGACCCCCGCGACCGCGCGTTCGGGGAGCTTCTCCGCCTCCCAGAACGCGAGGACCCGACGGTGGATCTCCGCCGCCGACGGCGCGGCGGTCGTCCCTTCCTCCGCGTCGTCCGGGGCCATGAGAGGGTCCGACGAGGCCTCGGCGGATAAAGGCGAGCCGTGCGGGGCTACGGCGAGAGCCCGTGGGGCGGGCGGCTGCGGGACTCGGGACCGACGTGCGCGCTGGGATGCTGGCGTAGGATCGTGCCCTCCACTTCGGCGACGTGGGCCCCCGGTCCGAGCACGACCGCGGGGGCGCACACGTACGCCACGTTCACAGCCGAGAGCTCCACGCGCTCCGCCTCGATCCGCTCGACCACGACATGGGCGGAGCCCCCGAACACCCGGCGCAGAATGGACGGCACCAGGCCCGGCGGCGGGCCGCGGAGGACCACGTCCCGCGCGGTGATCGGACCGAGGGTCGAGTCGCCCCGGAAGCGCGCATGGAACCCCGTAAGCGAGACCAGCTCGCCCGGCACGTTCGCGCTGCCCTGGAGCTCGAGCAGGCCGACCCGCAGGCTCGGGGCCTCGAGCGCGCCCGCGACCTGGAGCATCCGGTCCACGCGGAGCTCCCGCGTGACGCGCGCGATCCCGCGGACGTACCCGGTGCCGAGATGGACCGGTCCCATCGGACGGAACGTCCCCTCGAAGACGCCCGTGCCGCGGACCTCGACCGGGCCCACGACCTCGAGCGTGCCGTGCACCGTGAGGCGGTCGGCGGTCAGCCGGCCGCCGACCGCCGCGAGTCCCCGCAGGCGCGCCTCCCCGACCGCGACGTCGCCGGTGACCTTCGCCGTACCCGACAGCGTCCAGCGCGCGGCGCGCACCGCATCGTGGCGCTCCGCGCCGGAGTCCCGGACGAGGCCGCGGAGCGCGGGGGCCGGAGCGACGGGCGGGGCCGCCGGGGCGGGCGCGGGCGCCGGGGTGGGGGCGGTCGACGACATCGATCCTCAGGTCGGGGGTCCGACGGCGCTGATCCCGAGCCGCTGGTGCTCGGTGCGGACGCACAGGTTCTCGAACGCCAGTCCCCCCGAGCCCCGGACGCTCTCGGCGGCCGCGGCGTTCTCGATCCCGAGCTGCATCCAGACGGCGGGCACCCCGCGCCGGATCGCCTCCTCCGCGATCGGCGGCACCTGGTCGCTCCGCCGGAAGATCACGACCAGGTCGACCAGGATCGAGTCCGGGATGGCGGCGACCGAGGGGTACGCCGTCTCCCCCAGGACGCTCGTCACCGCGGGGTTCACGGGCACGATCCGGTAACCCTGCGCTTGGAGGTACTCCGCGATGCCGTACGAGTCGCGGTCCGGCTTGTCCGAGAGGCCGACGACCGCGATCGTGCGCGCGCGGGTCAGCACCTCCCGGATCTCGCGATCGTCGGCGCGCATCGCCGGTCCGACACGGGTCGCTTACAAGACGGTTCCGGGAGGAACGCGGCGGCCTCAGGCTCCGGGCGGCGGGGGCGGAGCCGACGGGAAGGAGAGCACCGGTGCCTCGCGGGGGCCCCCGAGGTACCGCAGCGTCGCCGCCAGCGGGCCGGTGTCCCGGAGGAAGAACTCGACCAGCGCGAGCAGGAACCCGATCAGGATGACGAGGTAGCGCAGCAGGAGCCCCGCGTCCGTGTCGACGAGGGCCAGGAACGCCGACGCGTCGTAGGCGCCGTGGAGGAGCGCGATCATCACGAGGTTGCCGCCCGAGGTCTGGTATCCGGCCGCGAACGCGAAGCCGAGGAAGAACAGCATCGGGAAGATCAGCGGGGCCGCGACGCCGTACGTCGTCCCGTAGTACAGGTGGACCGAGGCGAAGAGCAGGCTCGAGAGCACCGCGGGCCCCAGCCACGACGCCGTGCGGCCGCTCCAGAAGCCGAAGATCCATCCACGGAAGATCGTCTCCTCGAACGCCCCGATCACGAACGAGAAGCCGACCCAGAACCACGGGTTCCCCGTCGCCTCGGCGAGCGCCGGGTTCTGCCGGCTCAGGAGCGCGAGGGCCGCGGGATCGACGGCCTCGTAGACCGCGACCGAGACGAAGAACACCACGAGCGAGATCACCGAGAGGAGCCCGTACCAGCCGAGCCCCTCGCGGACGGCGCGACCGGCGTGGGATGCCCAGCCGCGCAGCGGGCCCGCGCCCACGAGGACGGAGAACGCGAGGATCGGGATCCCGTAGACGACGAACAGGTCCCCGGCGAGGCTGGCGTACAAGGGCCGAAGCGCCGGGACGCTCTGGGGCAGGAAGTACTGGCTGACGATCGCGAGGACGGTGATCGCGACGCCCGCGAAGTAGCGGTTCACCGAGCCCGGCGCGCCGGCCCGGGGCGAGGGAGGTCCGGCCACGGACGCCGGACCCCCCCGCGGGTACTTATCCGTCCGCGCCGGGTCGGGGCGAGGAGGGGGCCATGGAGCTCCTCGTCCTGGTCAAAGCGGTCCCGGGGCTGGACGAGCTGCGGTTCGACGCGGCGCGAGGCCTGGTCGACCGCACCGCGACGCCGCTCTACCTGAACCCGTTCGATCAGCGCGCCCTGCGGGTCGCGCTCGACCTCCGGCGGCCCGGCGAGAAGGTGACGGTCGTCTCCATGGGCCCGCCCGCGGCCGCGGACCTCCTGCGCGACACGGTCGCCGCGGGCGCCGACCGCGCGATCCTGGTCACCGACCCGCACCTCGCCGGCTCGGACACGCTGGCGACGGCCCGGGTCCTGGCCGCGGTCGCCCGTCCGCTCGCGCCCACTCTGGTGCTCGCCGGCGCCTGGACGACCGATAGCGAGACCGGCCAGGTCGGGCCCGAAGTGGCCGAGTTGCTCGGGCTCCCCGCGGCGCTCGGCGCGCGCTCGGTGGAGCGGGACCCCGACGGCCTCGGGGTGGCCGTCACGGCCGACCACCGGGACGGATGGATCCGCTTCCGGGTCCCATCGCCCGCGCTGATCGCGGTCGGCGAGAAGATCGCGAAACCGATCAAGGTCGACGACGACGCCCGTGCGCGCGTGCCCCCGGATCGGGTCGAGCGGCGCGATCTCTCCGCGATCGGGCTGTCGCCGGTGCTGGTCGGGCTGCGCGGATCTCCCACGGTCGTCCGCTGGGTCCGCGAGGACCGCCCGGCGCGCACCCCGACGATCCTCCGCGAGGGGGGGCCGGCCGCGCGCGTCGCAGGGGCTCTGGCGGCCCTCGCGCCGCTCCTGGCCAAGGCCGTGCCGGCGCCGGCGCCGACCTCGCCCGAAGGACCCCCGGAGGACAGTCCCTGGCGCGAGCTGCTCGTGCTCGTGACGGACGCGCTGGGGGCCCTCGACCCGCACGCCGAAGCGCTGCTCACGGAGCCGCGCCGGGCGCTCCCGGGCTTTCCGGTCACCGCCGTGTGGATCGGACCGCGGCCGGGAGCCGCCGAGACCGCGCGCCTCGGCCACCTGCAGGTCGGGACGGGCTTCGCCCTCGAGGCCCCGTCCCCGCTCGACCCCCGGGTCGCCGCCGAGGCGTTCGGACGGGTGCTGGACCGGCGCGTTTGGGCGGCGGCCGGGATGTTCCTCGCCGACGAGTTCGGGCGGGAGGTCGCGGCGCGCGTCGCCGCCGCCCGCTCGCTCGGCCTCACGGGCGACGCCATCGACGTCGGCCTCGAGAACGGGTCGATCGTCTGGACGAAGCCGTCGTTCGGGGGTCGCTCGATCGCCGGGATCGCGAGCCGCACCCCCCCGAGCCTCGCGACCATCCGCCCCGGCGCCTGGGCCGCCGAAGCACCCCACGGGCTCCACGAGGACCTGCACTGGGAGTCGCTCCCCTCGGCCGGATCGGCCGCGACGCGTGCGCTCGAGGCGTCCGGCGTCGAGGTCGGGCCCCGGACCCCGCCGCTGGAGAGCCACGACGTCCTGGTCGTGGTCGGCATGGGCGTGGGCGGACCCGACCGTCTCCCCCCGATCCGCGAGGCGGCCGCGCGCTGGAACGCCGGCCTCGGCGCGACGCGCCGGGTGGTCGACGCGGGCTGGGTGCCGCGCCAGCAGCAGGTCGGCCTGACCGGCCAGCATCTCGCCCCGCGCCTCGCCGTGCTCCTCGGGGTCTCGGGATCGGCGAACCATCTCGTCGGGCTCCGCCGCGCGCGCACGCTGCTCGCGGTGAACCGCGACCCGGACGCGCCGGTGTTCCGGGACGTCGACGTCGGCATCGTCGGCACGATCGACGAGGTGCTGCCGTCCCTCGTGGACGGGCTCGCGGGCGTGCTCGACCGCGCGCCGTGAACGTCCTACGGGCGTCGCGCCGGGTTCCCGGCGGTGCGCGCGGCGGCCTCGGCGGCCGCGAGGCAGGCCAGGAGGTCGTCCAACGTGGCCCGGACGCTCCCGGCGGACGCGGGCTCGACCCGCACGAGCAGGGCGTCCCCCTCGGCCACGACCGTCACGTGGGCGGGATCGTCGACGGCGACCGCCGCCGCCAGGCGCCGGGCCTCCTCGGCGGAGGCGCAGGTCCGCCGGAGCTCGACGGTCACTGCGGCTTCGACTTCCGGGCCCGGGGCGCGGGCGACGATGGTCCCCCTCCGGTCGGCTGGGCGCCGGGGCCCCGGCTGAGCGCGTTCGAGACCGTGGGCGCGGTGTGGGTCCGGCGCTCGGTCTCCGCCGCGGCCTGCGCGCGCAGGTACCCGACGATCGACGGCCAGACGGTGCCGTCGGTCCGCTCCTTGTTCTCGAAGTTGTGCTCGTGGAGGAACCGGGCGAACGACGCCCGGCTCGCCGCGTCCCACGCGCCGGTGAGGCGGCCGGAATAGTACCCGAGGATCGCGAGGTCGTGCTGGAGCTGCGCGGCCAGCTCGCCCTCGATCGGGCGCAGGGACGCGGGATCCTCCCGGCTGAGCATCGCGAGGTCGTAGAGCTGGAAGATCCGCTTCAGCTCCTCGATGGGCGAGGGGTGGTCGTCGACCCGGAGATCGACCCAGCGGTCGCCGCGCCCCTGGTAGCCGCCCCCGGCGCGCACGAGCAGCAGCGCGGCGGACTGCTGGCCCCGCCGGTCGCCGCCCTCCCGCTGACCCGCGGCGAGCGCCGCGAGGAGGCGGTCGGCGAGGTCGCCGGGCGTCGCCGTGAAGCTGCGGGCCATCGCGCGCACGACGGGTCGCCCGACCAGGATGTTGCCCTGCACGGCGAAGCCGTCGCCGGTCTCCCCGCCGGCCCAGTCCATGCACTTCGCTCCGGTGAAGGTCGCCGCGCCCCCGCGGGCGTCGACGACGCCGAGCTGGCGCACGTCCCGGTCCGGGTCCGCTTCCGTGAGCGCGCGCACGACCTCGGACGCGGAGGCGCCGGCGCGCAGGCGGCGGAGTCCCTCGGCGCCGTAGTCGACGTTCGCATCGGCCTGCGTCGCGACCGCCCCGACCCCGGCGGCCGCCCACGGCACGACCGCCCCGACCGCGGGGAACTTCGACTCGACCGCGACCCCCCAGGTCGATGTGGCGGCGTCGTAGGCGACGATCGAGAAGGTGCCGAAGCGCGGCCGGTGCATCCGAGCCGGCCGACGCCGACGGCCCGCATTAAGGTCGCGTCGGGCCCCGCTCGCTCGCGACCGACCCGATCTCGCCGAGCAGCCGCTCCCCGAGCTCGCGCGCGCGCCCGCGATCTCCCGCGGCCAGCGTGGCCCGGGCGTCGGCGAGCCGGGCGCGGAGCGCGTCGACGGCGTGCCCCTGGGTCTCGAGCACGTCGAGCAGGCGGGCGGCGAGCTCGAGGCGGTTCGCGACCCGGTCCTCGTCGGGCGAGGGCGTCGCGTCCTCGGGCCCTGCGGAGACATAGCCCACGACCCCGCGCGGCCACTGGGTGACCTCCCCCTCGCCCCGCGCGACCCGCCGCCGGGGCGGCGGATCGGGAGCGGGATCGGCCATGGCCGCTAGGTCTCGCCGGCCTCGGCCGCGGCGGGCTCGGCGGTCGGGGCAACCTTCCCCGCGGGGCCCTTCGGGCGCGGGGCGCGCGCCCGGACGCCCTCCCACACGGCGTCGATCCGCTCGTAGAACGCGGGCACGACCCCCTCGGTCGCGAGGACGGTCTTCGCCTCCTCGAGCCGGGGCACGAGGTCGGCGGCGTCGATCTGGTGGGCCGCCATCCACGCCGCGGAGGCGGTCGCGAGCGCGAGCTGCTCCTCGGCGGTGCGTCGGGCCCGGCGCGCGTCCTTCTCGGGCGCGGGGAGCCCGTGCTCCGGATCCCAGTGCGGCGGCACGGGCGCCGGGATCGGCACCCGCAGGCCGCGGAACGGCTCGGGGAGCGTGGGCCAGCGGGGCTCGGCGAAGCGGATGCTGAGGAGGTCGAGCGCGGCGACGGCGTTCCCGAAGTCACCGGCGGCGAACGCCGCCTCCGCGCGGTCGAACGGGGTCAGGAGGTCCGCGCCCGGCGCGCCCTTCCACGCGTCGAGCAGGAGCGCGATGCGGGCCGGCGCGAGCCGACGGAGCGCGCGTTGCTGCGGGGTCTCGGGCACCGGGGGCGCGGGCGGCGGAGCGGGGGTCGTCTCGGGAGGGCGGTTCGGTGCGCCGGGCATCGGACGGGACGGGAGGAGGAGGCTACAGGAACGCCTCGAACTC
Source organism: Thermoplasmata archaeon (assembly GCA_030044105.1). GTDB lineage: Archaea > Thermoplasmatota > Thermoplasmata > Lutacidiplasmatales > UBA184 > Lutacidiplasma. The sequence continues at coordinate 2,238 of JASHWL010000078.1, read as the reverse complement.
CTTCGTCACCTCGGGATACTTCTCGTGGACGGCCTTCAGGATGTTGTGGACGCTCAGCTTGTCGAGCTTGACGCCCTGGAGCGCGTCGACGATCTTGTCGAACGTCGCGTCCTGGATCGTGCAGAGCTTCTCCTTCGCGAGCCAGTTGCGGTACAGCTTCTCCTCGAGCCGGACGCGCCAGCCCTTCTCGTATGCCTGCAGGAACGCGGCGGAGGCGTCGTTCGCCTCGACCGCCCGGGCGGCGACCTCGCCGCAGATCTTGCCGGCGATGCAGCCGTTCGCGATCCCGCCGCCGGTGAGCGGGTCGATCATGCGCGCCGCGTCGCCGACGAGCATCATGCCGTCCGCGACGGTCTGCTTGAGCGGCGGGGAGATCGAGACGCCGCCGCCGACCATGTCGATCTTCTTGCCCTTCGCGTAGCCGGGGTGCTTCGCGATCCACGCGTCGAGGTAGTTCCGGGCCTCGGCCATCGTCTTGATCTGGCTGACCTGGACCCCGATCCCGACGTTCGCGAGCCCCTCGTCCTTCGGGAAGACCCAGACGTAGCCGCCCGGAGCGACCTTGCCGAGGAAGAAGTCGCAGTAGCGGATGTCGCAGTCGACGTTCGTCATCCGGTACTGGAGGCACGTGTCCATGTCCTTCAGCGCGAGGTTGGTGGGGATCCCGGCCCAGCGGCCGACCTGGCTCTCGAAGCCGTCCGCGCCGATCGTGATCGGCGCCCGGACCTCGAACGTCTCGCCGAACTGCTTCACCCGGGCCCCGACGACCTTCCCGTTCTCCTTCAGGATCCCGACCGCGGCCGTCTTGAGGACGACCTCGGCGCCGGCGTTCGCGGCGTCGATCGCGAGCTGCTTGTCGAACCCGTCCCGCTCGACGACGTAGCCGACCTCGTTCCCCGCGTGCTTCTCGTTGATCTCGAAGACCTTCTCGCTCGGGGAGAAGATGCGGGCGCCCTCGACCTCGACGTTGATCCACTTCCCCGGCTTGATCCCGACCTCGCCGAGCCACTCCTTGCTCATCCCCTCGCCGCAGCGCACGGGGCTGCCGATCTCCTGGCGCTTCTCGATCATCAGGACCTTCGCGCCGTGCTTCGCCGCCCACTTGGCGGTCATGCTGCCCGCGGGCCCGGCGCCGATCACCAGCACGTCGGTCCTGCGGTCCTGGCCCATGGTTCCCCCTCGCCCTCGGGCGGCGCTAGCCGATCTCAATCGCTCCCACCGGGCACGCCTTGACGCAGATCTCGCACCGCGTGCAGATCTTCTCGTCGAACGTGATCCGGGTCTCGTCGAGGTAGATGCAGTTGAGCGGGCAGATCCCGACGCACGCCCCGCAGTAGATGCAGAGCTGGCCCGAGGACTCGATGTGCAGGCTCTTCTTGCTCGGCACGGGTCCGACCGGTCTTGCAGCCCCGCCCTCGGTATAAAAGGCTAGCCCGGAGAGGTGGCGGCCGCCCTCGCCGGCGCGGCCACGCGGGGCTCCGCCGGATGCTCGGCGAGCCACCGTTCCGCGTCGATCGCCGCCATGCAGCCGGCCCCCGCCGCGGTCACGGCCTGCCGGTAGCGGTGGTCGTGCACGTCGCCGGCCGCGAAGACCCCCTCGACGTTCGTCCGGGTATGGTCGTGCACGCGGAGGTACCCCTTCTCGTCGAGCTCGAGGGCGCCGCGGAACACCTCCGTGGCCGGCTCGTAGCCGATCGCGACGAACAGCCCCTCGACGGGCAGGTGCGAGACCTTCCCGCTCGTCCGATGGCGGACCGCGAGGCCCTCGACCTTGTCCGTACCCTTCACCTCGGTGACCTCGTGGTCCAGGAGGAACGAGATCTTCGGGTGGGCCCGGGCCCGCTCCTGCATGATCACGCTCGCCCGGAGCGTCGGGCGCCGGTGGATGATCGTGACGTGCGGGGCGAAGTTGGTGAGGAAGAGCGCCTCCTCCATCGCGGTGTCGCCGCCGCCGACGACCGCGAGCGGCTTGCCCTTGAAGAAGAACCCGTCGCACGTGGCGCACGCGCTGATCCCGCGCCCCCGCAGCGCGGTCTCGGACGGGAGCCCGAGCCACCGCGCGTTCGCCCCGGTCGCGACGATGACCGCGTCCGCGAGGAGGTCGCCCTGGGTGCCCGTGGTGATGCGGAACGGCCGGCGCCGCACGTCGAGGGCCGTGGCCGCGTCGTCGACGAACTCCGCCCCGAACCGGGCGGCCTGCCGCCGCATCCGATCGACGAGCTCCGGCCCCTGGATCCC
>JASHWL010000077.1 GCA_030044105.1 Thermoplasmata archaeon | reverse complement strand
GTCGGGGCGCGGACCGCCACTATATGCGGACCGCCCCGCTAGGCGACCATCGTGGGCGACGCGACGCCCCCCCGCTGGCAGATCGCGGTCTTGCTGGTCTTCCTCGTCGCTGTCTCGCTCGTTGGGACCCTCTACTCCAGTCCACGCTCCGGCGAACTCCAATCCCGCACGACGTCCCTCCCGACCTGCGCGGAGCTCCGGCCGTCGAATGGGACGGAGCCACCCGGTGGGAGCGCCCGGTATGTAACGGAAAACATCCAGGTCCCCGCCGCGGGCTCCGGGTGGGGTCCGCTGACGCAGGTGACGTTTCAAGGAGTGCAGTTCCGGCTTTGGCCGGAGTTCGCGTCCCCGGAGCAAGTCTACCTTCAGGGCACCGGAACCGAGCCTAACGGAATCGATCTCGCGTTCGTTGTCTTCTCCAACAACTCGACCGTCGGGGGGAATCCGCCGCCCACGAACGCGAGCGTCCGCGCGTGGTTCTCCCCGGACGGCGTGTTCGGCGTGATCTGGCTCTCCTCGAACCCGTCGGCCGTGGAAGTGGAACTGCGGGTCTCGGACCCGCTGGTCGAGTACGCGTACGAGAACGTGACACTGTCCCCGATCACGCGCTCCAGCGACGGGGCGAGCGAGAGCATCGATTTCGACGGGGTCTGCTTCACCCTGCGGGTGGTCGATGGGATTTCCCCCGGGGGACCCACCCTCGACGCATCGGCTCTGGAGCCCAACGGCACGCTCGTCGAATTGGGAATGTCGGACGGGCTCCTCATAGCGTGCGCGGTCGTGGGGAACACCCCCGGGGAAGCCTTGGGGAACGCAACCTGTCTGGAGAGCGGGACTTCCGATCATTCCGTGGCTCTCCTCTGGGACGGGAGCTTCACGGTGACGTTGATGGTTCGTAGCACCTGAATCGGGACGCGGCCAGCCGGCGGGAGAACGATTGCTCCCGCTGGAGCAACCACCGCGATGAGCGGGAAGGTGGATGCCGAGAGCTCTCGGACCACAGCAGGCGGCGCGGGGCGGTGTGCGATGCGCCGACTGCCTGCCCGGCTCTGTCAGGTTTATGCGTAGCCGCGACCTCGTTCGGCCGGTCGGCGCCCCCTCCGCCGACCTGGAGGAACACGGTCGTTGAGCGAGGCGATCTACGATGAGCGCTACTCTCGTCCCGGTCTCTACTGGGGAAGCAAGCCGACCCGCCTGGCACGCGATGTCGCGCGCATCGTGCGCTCGCTTCCGAGCCCCCCGCGCGCGCTGATCGACTTGGGTTCCGGTGAGGGCCGGGACTCGATCTACTTTGCCCGGCTCGGCCTCCGGGTGCTCGGCGTGGACATCTCGAGCGTCGGAGTACGCAAGGCCGAGCGGCGCGCGTCTCGGCTCAGGTCCAAACCTCGCTTTGAGGTGGGGGACATCCGGACCTACCAACTCGGCCGCCGATGGGATGTGGTGTTTTCTTCGGGCGTCCTGAGCAACCTACCCCGGCGTATCCGGGCGGCCCGATTTGAGCACTTCAAGGCGAACACGGCGGCGGGAGGCATCAACGCCATGAACGCTGACGTGGAGAAACCCTACATCCCACCCCAGGCGACGAATCCCCACGCGTCGCTGTTTCGCTCGGGCGAGCTCCTGGGCTACTACTGGGACTGGGAGATCCTGGACTCCGGACAGAGGGAGTTCGTCTCGACCGCGAGCGGCATTCCGCATCGGAAAGCCATGGACATAGTGATCGCGCGGAAACCTCCCTCGTCCGCGTAGCCCTTCCGGTCCGGCGATCGCATGCGTACGAACCGCGCTGACGGGGCACGCCGGGCCGCGCAGGACGATCCTGGACTGTCCCCCGAACCGGTCGCGACGCCTTCCCCGGGGATGTGCGGGCACCAAATGCCGTTGAGGGAGCTCCCTCTTCCGAGAACTCCCCCGCCGCGCGACGCTTCCGAGATTCGAGACACCGGGGCGCACCGAACCCAGACTGAGGGGTTCTCCGACCGTCGCATCACCGCCGCGATCCTAGTCCTTCCCACGCAGCCCGCAGTCCACGTCGTGCCGGAGTGCAACCTCGATCCGCTGGGCGCGCGCGCGACGTAGGGTCTCTCTCACCGCGTCCCGGATCAGTTCGGAACGATTCGCGTACCAACCCTCGCGGATGACCTCGTCCATTTCTGCATCCAGCTGATGCGTGAGCTTTGCGGGCACAGCCTCCATGCCAACTGTACCGCCGGAGTAGTACCTACGCCTCGACCCGCCGGGAAACCTCGAGCCAAGTTCCGGACGCGCTCGCTCCGCGGTGCCGCGTCGGATCTCGGACTAACGGGGGCTATCGCCCTGGCGGTTGCCGGCCGGAGCCGCCATGCCGTGGTACTGAGCCCCACTCCGCGCCTCACGGTACAAGCGCAAGCCGGCAAGCGCGACATTTGGCCGCTTCAATTGCCAGCGCAGGTGCGCGCAAGCTACAGAGTGGAGGCTCTGAAGACCTCCGACTTCGACCGCGTGGGTGACCTCGGGGTCGCACAGAGTCCGGGGTCCGCCGCCGCAGGCCCACTTGGGCGATCCGCGGGAGCCGTGACGGTTCGCACGCCCGTAGGGGCAGCTGGCATGGGCTCGGCCGGCGTGGGGACTCTGGCGTTCGGTCCTCGGTGCTCTGCATCGCACGTCCCTCGCGAGGGATGGGCGAGGCGGATGCGATCCCCGTCAGAGAAAGGCGCGAAACTCGTCGGGCGTCAGGCCGGCGGTCCGAATCGCGGCCAGCAGCAGGCCGCGCTTCACGGGCCTTCCGCCGTGCACGGGAATCACGATGAGCTCGCGGACGCCTTCCTTAGCGAGGACCACGTGGCTCCCGGATTGCCGCTGAACCTCCCAGCCGGCCCTCCGGAATGCCTTGATGGCCTCTGGGCCCGAGACGTCGGCCAGGACGCTTACGGCCTAACGACTAGGCGGGCGCCAGCGCGAAGCT
>JASHWL010000011.1 GCA_030044105.1 Thermoplasmata archaeon | reverse complement strand
GTGTGGGCAATCGATTGCCGTTCGTCCATAGTGAATCCGCACCGATGGGGCACGAGATCAACTCGTTTCAGGACTGGACCGCAAAGTAGGGCAAGGAGCACCACTCACCTCGGGCGAAATCGCTTTCAGCCCGATGAAGATTGTCTGTTGAGACTCGGTATGGATGCGAACGTACTGCAGGAGGAGAGAGAGTTCTTCGCTTCCCACGTCAAGGAGTGGGCGGCCCAGTTCTCAGGTAAGTTCGCACTCGTTCACGGACGAGAACTAGTAGGCACTTTTGACACTCAGTCCGCGGCGTACGCGGAAGCGTTGAAGCGCTTCGGGATCGTCCCGGTTTGGATCGCCCAAGTGGTCCCCCAGCCAGAGCAGGTCGCCCAGTTTCCTGCCCTAGCGCTAGGGCTGATCCATGCCAATCTTCACTAGTCGCTGGCACTCGGGGACGTCGCCGCCTCCTCCTCCCTCACCTCAAGGGTTGCGGGGGACCGGTCCTCTGGTAGCAGTCCAGGTGGAGGTCCCTACCCTCCTCGCAAAGTTCCTCGCGGACTCTGGGAAGCCAATTCCGACTCCGGCAACCGGCTGGGCGCTGATTGATACTGGGGCGACCTCGACCGCGGTGAATGCGAAGACCGCCGCCTCGCTCGGAGTGGCACCAGTGGCTACCATGAAGGTCGGGACCGCTGGCGGATCGAGGGATCAACCGGTGTTCCCTCTGAAAATCACTCTTCCCCAGATCGCGATGACCATTGAATATGAGCAGGTCACCGGAGCTGACTTAGACGGAGTTGGTCTAGCTGGTCAGCCGCTCCTCCTCTTGATTGGTAGGGACGTCCTGGCGCGGATGGTCTTCATCTACGACGGTCCTAACGGCCAGATCACCCTCGCCATCTGATTCTTGCGGAACTTGTCCAGAGGGCTCGGGGACCCTTGGTGGGTGCAACCAGCCTTGCGTCCATCCTCCGCTCGGGCGGGCGAAAGACGCCAACCCCACGGCTCTATCGCGAGCGCCGGCCCGGGAACCACTTGTCGTAGGTCGGATAATCCACGATGTCACGCGGTATGACCACTCTATCCGCAACCGTGTAGAAACAACGATGATACGCAGCCAGATCCACGCAGTACAGGTTCGAGACACCGTACTTCTCGCGAAAGTACCTGGGAACAAGCGCTTGACGAATCACGTCGCCAAACTGTCCGTCCCGCTTGATCCGGAGAATCGCGGTTTGCAGACTCTTCCAGACGGCCTCGGCCGGCCGACGCCCCGCCCCGGGCAGCTGTTCCCATGACTCGTAAACGGGAACAAGCTCATCGTGGACGATGACCTCGCCCGGTCTGAACGGCATCTACGGCGCTCAGAGTCGTCTTCCCTTGGATGCCGCGCGGAGCAGACTCGGACTCGTCGTATGCGACCATTGGACACCCTTTGAGCCCTCAACTGCAAGACCGTGCTCAAGGCAGAACGCGAGAGCCCGGTTCAACCTGGCCCTGCTCGTAGTGTGACCGGATTCCTTCAAACGCTGAAGCAGCCAGTTTCGGCTAACGGGATCTCCCGCCTCTTGCAGGAGTGACATTACCACCTCCGTTGTGCCCAAAGTGACATCTGGCCGGTGCAACGGCCGGCTTGCCGCCATACCGACGCATCAGAAATTGCACCTGATAAGAACTTACAATGGCCCCGGTTCGGACATCCGGCGCGGTCGGAACTCCCACGATCGACTCTTCGAAGCATCCCCGAAAGTGTAGGTCGCCCCGAAGGGCCCGACGCATCACTCAAGCGGGTGCTGGAAGAGAACGAGCCCGCAGGCGAGACATCGGGCTGCCGGACAGATTGCCACCGCACGTGCGCCCGACGGCAGAACGTGGTCACTGAAGTCACCCTGCCACCAGTGCTCTGGCCGCTCTCGGAGCCAGCTGGTTCGCGCACGATCCACAGCGAGAAACCCCACCTCCATGCCTTGGCCGCAACGTGGGCACGCGTACGCCAGGGGAGTTCCCCCTTTCTCGTCCTCTGTCCCTGACTCGGGCATTCTTGCTCTGGGCTCACACCCAGCCCTCCCTAATTACGCGCCCGCGTCGACCTCGAGATGTGGCGATCTGTGTAGGCTGAGCGTCTTGATCGAGTCTAAGACCCTAACCACGCTGCAACCAGGGTTGCGCCCCCATGGGCTTGGGCAGGGCCCACTCGCTCTCCCGGCGTCACGCCCGCCACCGGGCCGAGAACATTTCCTTACGTAATCTTGCCTAACGCTCGGATAGATGGCCTGGATGTCCCTAACACCCGTCGCCGACCAACAGAGTTCCGGACTCCAAGCGCCTCAAACGGGGCCTTGGCCTCGCTTCAGCGCGTGGAAGTATGCGATCGCAGGAGCCATGCGAAGCTCGTAATGACCTCGAGCGATTCGTTTGAGAACCCCCTGCTTCGCGAGCCTCGAGAGATAAATGTGGTTGATACCCATTCGAATCGCGTCGGAGCTCCGGAACTCCATCTTGCCTGAGCTCGCGATCTTGGAGAATGCCCGGATGTCTTCGTCGGACGCCTCTGGAAGTTCTCGTTCGAGCCAACTCGACGCGAGTCGGAGCCCCTCGGGAATCGCGTTTTGTACGTCCTCCCGCACGATCCTTCGGCCTTCTCGATACGCGGCTGCCGCGAAGCATTGGACGAGGTACGGGTAGCCGTGCGTCAGGCGGTACACCGCGGCTACTCCCGACTCGTCCCAGCTTCCACTTCCTTTCACCTGCGCGATAGGGGCCTCTAACGCCTCGCGCGTTTCCGCCTCCGAGAACTGGCCGATGTCGAAGACGGCGCCCGAGAACGAACGAAGAATCGGCGACGCATCGTGGGCCGACAGCTTCTCGATGAGTTCGGGTCCGCCCGCGACGACCATGGTCACCGGGACTGGGGAGTCGGTCTCAACCATCGTCTTGAGAATCCCAATCTCGGGGGCCTTGAGCAGCTCGGCGTCATCGATGCAGATCACTAATAGGGGCAACTCACCGAGCGCGCGTAGGGCGTCGTTCCACACAGTCAACAGGGCCGCAGGGGGGACCGCGACCGGTTTGGTCCTTTCGAGTCCGGTGCCCAGGACGGATACTGCGCTGAGATTACCCAGCGCTCGCTTCATTCGGATTGTCAGTCGTTGGAGAGAAGCGACTTCGCGTCGAACCATCTCCGCGACACTGTGGATCAGCATCGCCTCCGTGCTCGGAACCCGCAGCGGGACCTCGACCACGACGCTGCGGGGCACCGTCTCTCGGACGATTGCCTCTATCTTCCGCAGAGCCGAGGTCTTTCCGCTTCCACGGTAACCATGCAGCAGGATCGCGCTACCCCGATGTCGGCGCGTAGCGACCTCTAGCGAGTTACCGACGAACTCCAACAGTGCGGCGCGACCCGCGAATGACTCCGGAGTCGCAGGGCGTTGAGGGTCGTAGGGCTGCACGACCGCTTCAGAATAATTTCCTTACATAAGCTTAGGTAAGGAAGTGAACGATGGGGGGAATCTCGTGGTAAAGGCTCGGATATCGGTCGCGAATTCCGGATTTGTGCTGAGGCGCGGTCTGTACCCCGACCGTGAGCGCGAATCGTCCGCCTATTCCGTGGTCGCAACCAGCACTGCACCCTGGACCCCCGCAGACCAGCCACTCGTCTCGATGCGTGGTCCAGATTCGACTGTCGAGAGACCTCTCATACGCAATTGTCGGTCTGTAGGTCACGATGGCGGCGCTCTCGGACCCCCCGACCACGATCACGGTACGGCAGAGTACGCGCTTCGTGCCGGAGTCGGTCAAAGCGACGGGGCAAACCTATGACGAGTTACTTCGAGGCCTGGTTGAGGAGCACTATCCGACAGAGTGGATTGCTGAGTTGAACCGACGGATGTCACGCGGTCCCCGCGGGAGGTCCGACACCGAGGTATATCGACGACCTCGGCAGTGAGGCGCGGACGATCGAACGCCGCGCAACTTTCGACCGTTTCGCCGGATACGTTCCCGTTCGGTTGTCTCCTGCGTTCGACAAATATAGTGAGAGCCCGATCCGCAGCCGAGGACCCCGCGGGAGCCTGAATTCGCAGGAAAACGGGAACATGATCGACCACGTGAACGCGATCGCGCTGACGGTGCGGGACGTGAGAAAGTGCGCCGAGTTCTACCGGGACAAGCTCGGGCTAACGGAGGTCCAGATCTCCGACGACGACGCGTACCTCAAGTTTCCGCAGAAGGGCGCGCCGGTTCTGGCGATCATTGGTGCCTCTGGGCTCGCGAAGGAGCTCCCCCCGGACCGAATCCGCCCGAACGAGCGGCCCACGCAGCGCAACTACATCGCGGTGTTCCTCGAGGACGCCGATCGAGCCTACGAAGAGCTCCGCAAGAAGGGGGTCAACTTCCTCCAGCCTCCGGCGACCCGTCCGGGCGGTCAGCGCTACGCGTTCTTCGAGGATCCCGAAGGGAATCTCTGGGAGATTTCCCACTTTCCCAAAGGATAGGCCGATGGCGTCCCCACCGAAGCGCGTCGGCGAGGTCGTGCTCACGCGAGCCTGGATCGATTGGCTCGTCGACACAAGGGAGGGTTACCTCGCGTCCCTACTCCGGCTGCCCCGGAAGGAACGGCTCCGGGACCGGGGCGCGTCCTTCCCTTCGATGCAGGACATCTTCCTCCACGTCCTCGACAACAACGTCTGGTGGTTTGAGAGCGTGCCCAGGGATCGACAATCCTCCCACCGGCCGTTGAAGTCGCCAATGAGCGACAAGGAGCTGCGACGCCAGGTCCAGCGGATCGCTCGCGTTAGCCGTCAGCTGGCCATGTCGCTCACGCCGGCCGCGTTGGACCGCGCCTATGTCGTGCGCGGGACGAAGGGGGACGGGACGCCGTTCGAGATGCGGATGAACCTGCGCACGATCATCTGGCACATGATCGAGGAAGAACTGCAACACCGCGGCGAACTCAACGCGCTCTTTTGGCAGCAGGACGTCGACGCCCCAACCCAATCGTGGTTTCGCAGCTCGATTGCGGGCTGACCCAGGTATCGACGTCCGGACGTGACGGACACCCCGCTCAGAGCGGCTTCGATCCGTCGGCGGACCGGCACGGCGCCGTGTGGCTGCAAGAGAGATTGCACCCACGTCGGCCTTGGTCCGCGCGATTTCGGGGCAAGCCGCTGCGTAGGTTCGACGGGCCCATCAGAGGGCGCCGGTGTGTGTTCTACCGGTAGATGTCTGGCGGGGCGGGAGTACTAGCGGTGTAGACAGGAGGTGTCTTCGGGGTGGGTGCACCTAGACCCAAGAACCACGCGATCTTCAGCGCGCCGGTCCGCACTTCGGTGACCGAGTCGAAGAACCGATCATACGACGAGAGGTCCTCGTCAGAGATTCGGACACCTCTCTCAAGCACGACCAATTCAATTTCGTCGCCCAATCTCGCGGTCGGCGGGATAAACATGAATCCCAGGCGCGGATTCGCCGTCACAAGGCCCCGCAGGTTGACCATGAACTCGAGCTTGTCGCTGTCTTCCGCCGATCGGAGCTTGTCCCGGAGCTCGCCGGGAACCGGGAGTTGTACGGCGATCACCAGTCGCTTCCCGGAGTCGCGTACGATGGCAGGAAGAGTGTTCTTGTCGAGAATGATGATCGGGTAGTCTTTCCCTTCGTTCGACGTCCCGATTCCAAGGTCTACGGACGAACCCGCCTCGAGGGCCCATCTCTTCGCCAGATTCAGGGCCTTGGATAACGAGGGAGGCTTCGGCCCACCCGACGATGCGGACTTCATCGCTCGACGGTTATGATCGAGGCGGGTCCTTGGACCGCTTCGCGTTGATTCGCGCGAAGAGGGCGACCAGTTTCGCCGCCTCGGATCCCCGAACAACTTGTTCGGTCCGGAACAGCTCAGGGTCGAAACGGCCCCTGAATCGAGGGGATTCGGGTCTTGACTCAGTCATGGAGGTTCGACCACTCCGGACATTATAAGTCGGACGGCTCGACTGAACGGTGTCCTAACTGTCACCGTAAACCTGCCGGGACGGAGTGGCCGGATAGATAGCGCTCCGCGCGCGACGTAAGGAGGGTCTCGCACACACGCGGGATGGCTCAGAGCCGGTCGTCCGGACTTACGCTGGATCCCGTGTGCAACAGACAATGCGCCCCAGAGCCGCGGGTCAGTGTCGGTCCGAGGTCGACGGCTCGCGCGTGAGAGATTTGACAAGCTGATCTCCCTCCGATACGGCGGCCGTTTCCACGGACCATTGTGCATACCCCTACAAACAGTAATAAACTGGCAGATACAATATGAATGTAGTGGCAAACTGAATGGAGCTCCGGGCCCGCCGCAGAGGCAAGCGGACGTACTACTACCTGACACATTCCTATCGCGAGGGCGGGCGGGTCCGCAAAATTGAGAAATACCTCGGGGGGACCAAGCCGACTGATCTGGAGTCGATCAAAGCGGCGGTCCGGAGTGAACTCTTCTCACGACGATTCGAACCCGCCCTATCCCGAGCTCGGAAGGCTTACCGGGCGAACGTCAGGAAGATGCCCAAAGCGGTCCGGGACAAGGAACTCGAGACGTTCGCGACTCGGTTCACCTACGATAGCAACCGGATCGAGGGATCGAGCCTCACGCTGCGAGAGACGGCTCTCCTGCTAGTCGATGGTGTGACCCCTAGCAACAGGCCACTATCCGACGTGCAGGAAACTCTGGCTCATCAGAGAGTCTTCCTGGACGCCCTTCGCTTCACATCGGAGCTCAGCCTCGAGACGCTTCTGGAATGGCACCGGCAGTTGTTCCAAACCACGAAACCGCGGCTCGCCGGAAGGATCAGAAACTATGGCGTACGAATTGCAGGCAGCAGATTCGAACCGCCAACTCCAATCGAGTTGGACTTCCTCCTTCAGGATTTCTTCACTTGGCTGAGGGTAGCCTGGAAGTCCGCGCACCCCGTCCTCCTTGCCGGCCTGGTTCATCTTAGGCTTGTGACCATCCACCCATTCGGCGACGGGAACGGGCGAGTCACTCGAATTGCAATGAACTACGTCTTGCATCGCAAGCAGTATCCCATGATTGATATTCCATACACTCGTCGGGCAGGCTACTACCGAGCTCTCGAGAGGTCACAACTAGCTCGGGATGAGACCGCATTCGTCCGGTGGTTCCTTCGGCGGTATCTGGAGCAAAACGATCGATCTCTAACGAACTAGCGATCCACGGCCGGAGTGCTCAACGCCCGCGCCGTCGACGAGCACAAGGCCCGCCTTGCGACCGGGTGTGGCCGCACAGCCCCATCGCCCATCTGCTTCGCAACCGTACGACTGCGGGCGTGGGGCCGCGGCCGTAGGGGAGGCGACTGGACGTCCGCGTCAAGGATTGGTCGGAGTGTCCTGCCGATAGTATTCGGTGCGGCGGCGCCGAAGTTGTAAGAGACACTGCGCCCTAATCAGGGGCGAATTTGGACCTAGTGGAAGACCACTCCCGCGAGGCCCCGCAAGTCAGGATCGCTCGTGTGCAACTCGCTCTCGAACCGTCGCGAGGTCGCATATACCAGAGCGTCGGCGAAGTGCAAGCGATGCGCAAGCGAGTAATCCGCGGCTTCCAAGGCAAGCTCGTGGTCGATCGGTACGAGTCTGGACGCGCGAAGGTGGACGACCGCTTCCAGCGCAGCGGCCTCTCCCTTCAGCGGTCGTAGCTTCCGATACACCTCATAGACCGTCACGACGGAGGTAACGATCTCGAGCGGCGGAACCGAAGAGAACAGTCGGTTGTATTCCGGAGCCTTGGGCCCAGCAGTAAACCGCTCGATCCAGCCGTACGTGTCGACGCTGATCGTAACGGCACTCCCACTCAGACCCGATCGGATCGATCCCGAACGTCCCGCGTGGAGATCTTGGTTCCCGCAAAGAGTCCCTTCGACTCCTCAAAAGGACGAACCGGAATCAGGTGGACCACGCCATGCTTTACGATAACGGCTAGCTTGTCACCGGGTCGAATCCCCCGCTCCCGACGCACGTGGGCTGGAATCACGACCTGGAACTTTGGTGAAACAGTGACCGTGTCCATCGATACCATTGGGACATTACGGTGGCCTCATCGATAAAGGCTTTGCCACCGACCACAAACATTGATGCCCGGCACCAGGCTCGCGCGTCCCGGCATGGAAACGTCGAGTGCGCCCAACCGATCCGGCTATTCCAACGGTTTCACGATCCAGCAGCTCGTGCGGGCATCGCCGACGTCCGTATACCGGGCATGGACCCAGCAGTTCGACCGGTGGTTCGCAGTCCCCGGCACCGTGCGGATGACACCCGAGGTGGGCGCGCCGTTCTTCTTCGAGACGGAGTTCGACGGCGTGCGTCATCCGCACTACGGTCGATTCTTGCGGCTCTCTCCAGATCGCCTCGTAGAGCTGACCTGGATCACGGCCGCCACCGCCGGCGTAGAAACGGTGGTTCGTCTCGAGATCGACCTCGACGGATCGGTGACAAGGCTCCGTTTGACGCACAGCCGCTTCCCGGACGAGGCCTCCTACACGCGCCATCGAGCCGCGTGGCCCGGCGTCCTGTCCCGGATGGACGAAGTCCTCTCGCAGCCGTAGCGCCGGTGGCGTCGGTCATCAGCGCCATTGCGATGCGGCGCCGGAACACCGCCTCGCGGCGATTCGCGGGCTGGCCCCGGCCGTGCGACGGTCGGACCGTTACATGCGATACGGGCGTAAGTGACGGGACGCGGACCTATGTACCCGCCCGCGGTGCGACTCGTGGTGCGAGCCAGCTTGGTCGGAGGGGCCCCCACGAACGGAGTCGCGTATGGTACTCGCGCGGAAAGTCGCAGCCGCGGACCCTCTCGCCCAGTCGGGACGCTCCGGCCGCACCCCGGATCCTCAAGCTGACTTCCCCTCCGGGGTGTCGTCCTCCCCGGTCTCGTTCCCCGCGGTCGAGCCCGACTCGGCCCGAGGGCTGCGCGATCTGGAGGTGCTCGTCGGTGCTTGGCGGATCGAGGGGCAATCTACCGGGCCCCCTCCCATCAGTATCGGCGGTCGTACGGACACTCGGTGGTCGCGCGACGGCCGTACCCTCGAGCAACGCACCCTCTTGGTGATAGACCGCAAGGAGATCCCCGCGATCGAGATCATTCGGTTCGATCCGGCCACTCAGACGTTCCCGGCAGTCGTCTACACCGACGGCTCGACGGAACCGCAGCGGTGCGCTTGGCGTATCTCGGGCGACCGGCTGGTGCATTCCGTTCCGGAAGCGACCTTCCGAGGCCATCTCAGCGCGGATCGACGGGCCATTCGGGGGCGCTCGACGCCGCGGGATCCGTCTTCCACGAACCCCGAGTCCTCGTACGCGGCCACCCTACGTCGCATCGACTGATCCTCCGGACCGGCCGCGAGCGCCGGGTCACCGGAGCGCTCGGCTCCACTCCGGGGGCACCCGGGCGGTGTAGTGGACCTCCGAAGCGCCGAGGAAGGCCCCCAAGCGCTCGATCAGATCGGCCACTTCCCGCCCCCGGTCCGCGCCGCCGGGGACGCCGGCCTCGGCATGGACCGAGTTCACGCGAAGAACCCCCCTCTCCCGGTCCAAGCGCGGATCGATCCGGCCGAGGAATCGGTCTCCCGCGAGGATCGGCATCACGTAGGTCCCGTACTTCCGGCGGGCCGCCGGCGTGTAGTTCTCGTGCGCGTACTCGAAATCGAAAAGCTCCTTCACCGCGCCCCGATTCGCCAGAACGTTATCGAACGGGGACAGCAGCGAGAGGCGCGGCCCCCAGTCGCCGGACTCCAGGGACTCGAGCCGATCCCGATCGTCGGCGTGCACGTATCGGATCGCCCGCGGATCGGTGCCGTCGACGTGCACCGGAAAAATCCGCTCGTCCGCCTGCAGGCGATCGAGCGTCCGGTCGAGCTCGAAGAAGCGGCCTCGCATCATCCCGCGCACGATCTCCCGGGGACGCGCGAGGCCCAGCGCCTGGATCCCGCGCTGGGCCCCCTCGTACTCCACCGTCGCTTGCGGTAGCACCCGGCGATCCGTATCCGGCGAGAGGAACTTCCGCGGCAGGCCCCAGACCTTCTGGATGCCTTGGTGGCCCACCACCATCACCTCGCCCTTCAGCTGCAAGTGGGTGAGCATCTCCGTGACGTCGCTTCCAGAGGACCAGACCTCCTTCGTCCGCTTGGTGCGGGCGTGCTCGCGGAACTCGCGGGCCAGCTTCGGTCCCTTCGCGAGTTGCCGCAGCACGGAGCGGCGAAGCCGCGCGTGCGCGGGGATCCAGCGGCGCGCGTACTCGCGCCAGCGCCCCCAGGACTTCGAGAGCGACTCGGGGTACCGCCGCATCAAGGAGTAGTGGAGCGCGTAGTCCGAGACGGGCACGAGCGACGCCGCGAAGGACCAGTGCTCGAAGAGGGTTCGTTGCTTCCACAGCGCCCGATCCAACTCGGCCGGCCGGAACTCTCCGAAGCGGCTCCAGAACGTGATCGCGTGGGCCGGCGCCACGATCGAGACCGGGTCCAACTGGACGTACCCGAGCTCCTTCGTGAGGGCGACCAGACCTCGCGCCGTCGCCGGGCCCACGCCGGGGCCGGCGAGCCGCTGCTTCGTGAGCATGAGTCGACGGGCGGTCGAACGAGCGACCGGCCGCGGGTCGCCGGTCATGCCCGCGCCCCGCCCCGCGCGCGGTCAGCGCCCGGCGAACACCCGGTCAAGAAACGCCCCGAACGCCCGGTCGAACTCCTTCGGCTGAGTGAAGTTGGGCAGGTGGTCCGCGCCCGGGAGCACCTGGAGTCGGGCTCCGGGCACGCGCTTCGCGATCAGCATCGCGAACGGGAGCTGCATCGGTGCGTCGCGGTCTCCGACGACGATCTCCACGGGGATCGTGATCGACGGCAGTCGGGGCACCGCCGGAGGCTTGCCCCGGGTGTCGTGTTGCGACGAGCGATCTCCGAGCGCTTCGGCGGCGTTCCGGCGTACCATCTGGCGGAACCGTTCGAGCTCTTCGCCCTGGAGCGCGGCGCCCCAGAGCCCCCGGACCTTCTCCACCGCGAGGTCGACGTTCCCCGCCTTCCAGGCCTCGCCGATCTCCTTGGAGACCCGTTCGTCCGTCTCCAGCTCGGCCCGGACGTCCCCGAGCATCTCGAGCGTGGTGCCGGACGGCGGTCCGGGCGCGATCAGGAAGAGACCCCCGACCGCGCTGGGGTACTCGACAGCGAAATCCACCGCGATCGCGCCGCCCACGCTCGGTCCGACCACGACCGGCCGATCCAATCCGAGGTGGTCCACGAGAGCCTTGAGGTCGCGCACGGACGAGTACTCGCTCGTCGCGGGCGTCGAGTCGCCGTAGCCCCGCTGGTCGTAGCGGACGACCCGGAATCGCTGGGCCAGCGCCGGGAGTTCGCGATCCCACATGTGGCGGTCGGCGATGGCCTCGTGCAGCAGCACGATCGGAGGTCCGGCGCCCCGGTCGTCGTACGCGATCGTTCCGCCGTCGACGGGCAGGGTCTTGGTCGGACTCGCTTTCGCCATGGTGCTACCAGGGCTCGCGCGGGGCGAGCGGTGCGCCGGCGGACCCCGAGGCACCCATTTAGCCCGGCGGAGGGGTACTGAAACGGGGCGCGGAGGGACGCGCCGGCGTCAGCCGACGTGCTGTGGCGAGCTTCGATCCGAACCACAGAGCGGCCCGGGCGTACGGCGACGATGCTCCCCCTGGGCTCCCTCCCCGGAACGCCGCCGTGCGGGGCACCATTAAATCGCGGCACGCCTTCCCTCCATCCCCGGTCGCGCCGGCGCTCGCTGCGGCGGCGCGGATGCACATGGGACGTACCTACCGGACCCGCTTGGAGGTGCTGCACGACTTCTTGGACGCCAGCCGGCGCGCCTCTCGCAAGACCCGGATCATCGGGCTCGCGAACCTGAACCCGGCGTACTTCGACAGCTACGCCCGATTCTGTGTCGAACAGCACCTCTTGGAGGTGACGCGCGACGGGTACCGGACGACGGAGCTGGCCGAGCAGGTGCTCGCGGCCATCCGCCAGGTCCTTTCGAAGACCGCGGAGCTCGACGGGGCGATCCGATCGCTCGACCTCGTCCTGCGGCGGGAGGACCCGATGGACCCACGGAGCGTGCCCCTGGGCGTCTATCCGCCGGACGGCTGGCACGAGATCATGCTGCACTCGGTACCGCGCCTGTCGCTCCCGAACTCCGGCGTTCGGGTGCGCGGGCCTACCGCTCCCCGGTCCGGAGCGGTGGCGGACCCGCGTTCCCGACGGCTCGAGCTGGTCCCGCCGGCGACGCGCGCCCGCCCGTCGTCCCCGGGCGCACGGTGGCGAGAGCCGCCCGAGCTGATCCCCTAGGTCGCTCGCGGCCCGTACGATTGGGTCGATTTCGTCCTACGAAAGCCGGCCTTCCTCTCGACGAAAACCCCGGCTCGTTCTCAGGCGGCTTATCCGCCGAGCCCGATGCGCGCGCACCTAGTTATGCGAGCGTCTCGAGCGATCTATGGGCGTGCACTCTGGGTCGGACTGATTGTCGCGCTGGCGGTCGTGGGCTTCAGCCTCGCGACCTTACCGGGTTCGACGTTCCTCAGCGCGGCGGGCGCTTCCTCCGCGCAGGCTCCGGCGGCCGACGGCGCGGTCGCGACCACGACGACGAACATCGCCCAGGGCCCGCTCACGCCGGTGTCGGGCAGCGGCACCGATCTCAGCACCGCGCAGCCGACACAGTTCGGTACCGTGACTGTGACGCCGGATCCGACCGCGTTCAACCCGAGCGCTCCGGACTCCGTGACGGTCACGCTGAATCCCACGGGCAGCCTCTCCAACCTCGTCAGCGCCCAGGGCGACGTCGCGAGCCCGATGTATCGGGACTACCTCTCCGCGTCGGCGCTCGGTCAGGAGTACGGGAATCCGGCCTACGCCGGCGTCGTCGGGTACTTCTCGGGCTACGGCCTCACCGTCACCCCGAGCGCGACGGACCTCACGCTCACGGTGAGCGGCACGGTCTCCGAGATCTCGGCGGCGTTCCACACGACGCTCAACGCGTACTCGCAGGACTACACGTCGCAGGGCGTCTGGAACCCGCTGTTCGGCAACGACAGCGCGCAGGTCGGGAGCACCGAAGCCGGACCCGTGATCTACGCCAACACCGCGCCGGCCGAGCTGCCGAGCGGGATCGCGAGCGTGATCAACGGCGTCGCCGGCTTGGACGGGATGGTCGCGACCCCCGAGCTCGCGATGCCGTACGGGCTCGACCCCGCGATGGAGACCGCGCAGCAGAGCAACTCGTCCGCGGCCGCGTGCGAGTTCGGACTCTACGGTTCGTGCAGCAACGAGCTCGATCTGTACCAGGCCGACTCGGCCCACGACTTCCTCTGGACGGACTTCGGTTCCGAGGGAGCCACGTGCTCCGAGGACAATATCTGCGGCAACTTCCAGTTCCTCTTCCCGTCGACGCTGTCCGGGCTCACGGGCGCGACCTCGCTCTGGAACGGACACTCGGCGATCGGGTCCGAGCCCGACAAGGGCCAAGGGATCACGATCGCCCTGATCGAGGTCGGCTGCGCGATCCCGAGCGACCTTTCGGCCTGGTCGAACATGACCTGGCCGACCGTTCCGAACCAGCTCAACAACCGCCTCACCCAGATCGCGCTCGACATCCCCGGCTATGAGTCGTTCTCGAACAACAACATCTACGCCTGCGAGGACCAGGGGTTCGACGCGGGCTGGACCCTGGAGACCAGCCTCGACATCGAGTACGCCTCGGCGATGGCCCCCCAGGCCCACATCGACGTCATCGGCATCCCGTACCCGGGCAACTTCTCGGCGTTCGATCTCGCGTACGCGGACATCGCGCAGTACCTCTCGCTCGGCTCGACCGGCGGGGTCTGCCCCAGCGCGGCGACGCTCGCGGCCGCGGGTCTCTACGTCGTCGAGGGGACCGCCGGCTCGGGCACCTGCTCGGTGACCATCACGTCGAACAGCTACGGATCCGGCGAGCAGTACACCTACTTCTACGGCTCCCCGATCTACCTCACGGCCGCGACCCAGGAGCTCGAGCTGCTCAACGTGGCGGGCGTCACGAACTTCTTCGCCTCCGGCGACGACGGCGGGGTCTACGAGACCGTCAACGACTTCCAGCCCGCGGACTCCCCCGGCGCGACCTCGGTCGGCGGCGCGCAGGTCACGGCCCAGGGCGCCGGCTCGGACTTCCCGGTCACGAACACGTCGTTCACCTACTGTGACGGGTTCCTCCTCGGGACGACCTGCTACGACGGCGTGAACGGCACGGCGTACATCGCCTCCGCGAGCGGTATCGCGAGCACCGGCTACTGGTCCTACGGCGAGGGCGAGACCGGCACGTTCGTCGGGGCGGTCGGCGGCGGGTTCGGCCAGTCGTTCGTCTACTCCCAGCCCTGGTGGCAGAACGCCCTGGACAGCTACTCGACCGGCGCGAAGATCGACCCGGTCGTCTCGCTCGCCGCGGCGTTCAACATGACGATCTACGGCGAGGGCCAGTGGTGGATCTTCTACGGCGGCACCAGCTTCGCGACGCCGACGACGGCCGGCGAGTGGGCGCTCATCGAGGAGCAGGCCAACCTTATTTTCGGTAACCCGAAGATGGGCGACATCAACCCGCTGCTCTACAACGCGCACAACGGCTACGAGGCGGGCGCGCTGAGCGCGGACCCGTTCGTCCCGATGGGGACGACCTCGGGGTGGGATGCGGCGCCGGTGAACTCGTACACGTGGTACTACTACAACCTCTCGATCGAGGACCCGAGCGCGCCGGTCCAGCCGCTCTGGTTCGCGAGCCTCGGCAACCCGGCCGGCGACGGCTGGAACTACCTGCAGGGACTCGGTCTCATCGAGCCCGGGCTGCTGAGCCTCGATCTGTTCGGCACGACCGGCGTCGCCGGGCACTCCCTCGCGGACCCCGCGTTCTCGATCCTGGAGGTGACGCCGAGCGGGCTGATCGCCGCCCCGTCGACGCTGTCCGCGGGCACGACCTACGAGTTCGAGATCGTCGGCTCCAGCGGGCAGACCGGCGTGTTCGACGTCTCGGCCTACTCCGGTCAGTCGAACGCCGGCGCGTACGGCGGCGGGACGGTCACGTCGATCCAGACCGGGTCGAACGGGATCTTCAACTACACGCCCTCGACCGGCGCTCCGCCGGGCGGGGACGCCGCGACCACGTACGGGTACTTCCTCGTGCAAAGCGTCGCGGGCGCCCCGAACGCGGAGTGGGACTTCGCGAGCTTCGCCGTCGCGGCGGCGACCCCAAGCGGGACGCTGACCCTGTGCGTCGTCGACGCCTACGGCAACTGCGACCAGGGCGTGGCGGAGGTCACGACCTTCACGACGACGACCGTCGGGGACTACAACCTGTTCGGGCAGGCCGAGGTCTACCTGGACGGGGTCCCGGTCTCGGGCGCGGTGGTCACGCAGACGTCCCTGTACACCCAGTACGGCTCGATCGACCCCTCGCTGCCGCCCGCGGACTACGCTCCGGGCGTCACGCTGGGCACGACGATCTCCGATGCGCGGGGCGAGGCGGTCTACTGGATCGACGGATTCACCGCCGAGCACAACGGGACGCTGGCGACGGACGTGTACGAGCTCACCGCGAGCTACGACGGGCTGGTCTCGAACACGACGATCGTCTTCGCGGAGCCCCAGTCCGGGTCGTTCTACACCGGGGACCTCTCGTCGAGCGGCACCTCGATCACGGGCACGCTGACGTTCGCCGGGATGAAGTACGTCGACTCGATCAACGTCTCGGTGGGGAGCGCCCCCGGCCAGTACGAGAACTGGACGTGCGCGCTGCCGGCGGGCGCCTCGCAGCCGGCGAACACGCTCGCCCTCCCCGGGTGCGCGCCGTTCTACGACACCCAGTTCGGCGACAACGTCTGGGAGAGCGGGGTCGATGACGGGAGCCTCGCGGTCAACCTCAGCACCGCCGGGCTCACGGGACCGGTCGTCCTGAGCATCGTCGGGGTCGGCGCGAACGACGTGACGTACGGGTACTGCTACAGCTTCATCGGCGAGGAGTACTGCTACAGCGACTACGCCATCCAGAACCCGATGATCTGGGAGGACCCGCTCGTCTTCCTGCCGGCCAGCCTCTCCGCAAGCGCCACCGGCACGGTCTCGGGGGTCGACACCATCAGCTGGAGCGGCTCGGCGTACACGGGAGCGAGCGGCAACGAGCTCGCCACCGGCGCCCTCAGCCTCGTCTGGGGCGGCGGCTCGAAGCTGCTCGCCTCGGGCCTCTCGGGGAGCTTCGCGCTCGACACGACCGGCCTCGCGAACGGGGCGTACAGCGTGGTGTTCTCGGAGTCGGCGGTCGGCGCGGCCCCGACGAGCCAGAGCGTCTCGATCTACGTCGACAACGTCCCCGCGTCGACGAGTCCGCCGCCCGCGCCGAGCGCACCCAGCCATACGCACTCCGGCGCGCCGACGCTCTTCGCGGTGCTCCTCGGCGACAACCTGCTCTATGTCGTCGCGGCCGTCGGCGTGGTCGGCGGAGCGGGCAGCGTCTATCTCGCGATGCGGCGCAAGAGCGTTCCGCCGCGGACGGGAGGATCCGGGTAGCGCGATCCTGCTCCCGCCGCGACCAACCCATTCCCCGAGACCGGCCCGCACGCTCGGACCCGTCGGGGCCGTCCTCCGGCCCCGGAGGGGCGCCGCCCCGGGGCGGCCGTGCGGCGCGTCCGAACGCATTCGGGTGGGTCGAACGTCTACCTGAAGAACGGGACGGACCCTGCGCGACGCATGATCCACACCGACGGCCTGACGAAGCAGTTCGGTACGGTCACCGCCGTCGACCACCTGACGCTCGATGTCCCGGAAGGGGAGGTCTTCGGCTTCCTGGGCCCGAACGGTGCCGGCAAGACGACGACCGTCCGGATGCTCTCCAGCCTGATCTCCCGGACGAGCGGCTCGGCCGAGGTAGCGGGGCACCAGATCGGGGATCCGTCGGCGGAGCTCAAGCTGCGCCACCAGATCGGGATCCTGCCCGAGAACGTGGGCCTCTACGAGTCGAGCAGCGCCTATGAGAACCTGGAGTACTACGGCCAGCTCCAGCGCGTGGAGGCGACGGCGCTCCGCCAGAGCATCGAGCGGCTGCTCCGCATGCTCGACCTCTGGGAGAAACGCGACCTCCCGGTCGCGACGTTCTCGAAGGGGATGAAGCAGAAGGTCGCCATCGCCCGCGCGCTGGTCCACGACCCCGTCCTCCTGTTCCTCGACGAGCCGACCGCGAACCTCGACCCGGAGGCATCGAAGACCGTCCGGGAGTTCATCCTCGAGCTGAAGCGTGAGCGGCGCACGATCTTCCTGAACACCCACCACCTCGACGAGGCGGAGCGGATCTGCGATCGGGTGGGCATCCTGAACACCCGGCTCGTCACGACCGGCACGCCCGGCGAGCTCAAGCTCGGAATGTCGGGGCACCGCACCGTGGTCACGGTCGACGGGCCGATGGAGACCCTGGCCGCGGCGATCCGGTCCCGACTGGGCGACCGGCGGATCGACGTGCAGGGGAGCTCCCTGGTCGTCGACGTGACCGACCCGGACCGGGAGAACCCGGAGATCGCGGCCGCGATCGTCGGGGCCGGGGGCCGTCTCCGGCAGCTCACCCAGGCGTCGGCATCGCTCGAAGACGTCTACCTGAAGCTGGTCCACGAGGGGGGTCCGTCGGCATGAGGCTCTCGCAGGCGTGGATCGTCGCGCGGCACGACCTCTCGATGATCCGGCGTCGCCGCACGATCCTCGGCGCGCTGATCGCGATGCCGGCCGGGGTCTCGATCGGCTTCCCGCTCCTCGTCTGGTACATCATCGTGAAGTCGCCGGGGATCACCGACGGGGTGATCATCTCGTTCGTGGACGCGTTCGCGTTCTGGTTCGCGATCGCGGGGGTGATGCTGCCGAGCTCGATCTCCGCCTACAGCATCGTCGGGGAGAAGACGGAGAAGAGCCTCGAGCCGCTGCTCGCGACGCCGACCACGGACGGCGAGATCCTGCTCGGCAAGGTGCTCGCCGCGTTCCTTCCCACGATGGTCTCGATCTGGGCGGGGGCCACGGTCTACATGGTGCTCATCGACGCGATCACGCGCGGGACGCTGGGCTACCTCTACTACCCGAACCTGACGATCGTCGTCCTCGTCTTCGCACTCGCTCCGATCGTGGCCGTCCTCGCGATCGAGATCAGCGTCGCGGTCTCCTCGCGGGTGCAGGACGTCCGCTCCGCGCAGCAGATCTCGGGCGTGCTCTTCCTTCCGTTCATCCTGCTCTACGTGGCGGCCGAGATCCAGGTGTTCCCGCTCGACACCGATCACCTCCTGCTCCTCGCCGGCATCCTGGGGCTGGTCGCGCTGGTGACGTTCCGGATCTGCCGTCGGGTGTTCGATCGCGAGACGATCCTCACCCGATGGAAGTGAGACCGGCCGGGAGGGAGGCCGGCCCGATCCGTGGGATCGCGCCGGGGCGAGCCCGACGCGGTCTCCGGCCCGATTTGGGGTCACGGGACGCGCGAGCCGACGCCCGGATCCGAGCGTGTCGCGACGCGCGGAGCACTCTCCGGGCCGGCTCGATCCATCCCCCGACCGGAAGATGGAGAACGGCGACCGGGCGGGATTTCTCCGCCGGCGACCGACACTCTAAGAACCCGAGGCAGCGCTTCCCGGGACCATGGCGGACCGGACGCGGCGGCAGGAACGGATCGCGGAGTGGAATGCGGTACGGGACCCGGAGAACCGGTTCTCGACGGGCATTCCGGACTTCGACCGGATCCTGGGCGGGGGATTTCCGCGCGGCTCCCTCGCGCTCTATCGTCTGGACAGCAGCGTCACGCGCGCCGACGTCGACCTGGTCGTGTTCCCGACGGTGCTCAACATGCTCTACCAGTCCCGCGGTGTCATCGCCGTGCTCCCGTCGCGGGATTCGCCGCGCGAGTTCCGGTCCCGGCTCACCCGGTTCGTGACGCGCCGCCGCTTCGACAGTCGGGTGCGCGTGATCGACTACGTCGGCGAGGACCGGGGTCCGAAGTATGTCGTCAACCTCGCGTCGGCGGGCGCGGAGCCGTTCGGCCGTCCGAAGTCCAAGACGGCCCTGCGGGCCGACATCGCGAAGATGGAGGGCGCGGAGAAGGCGGCCCAGGGGCACCGCCGTCGACCGTTCCTCGAGCTGTACTCCTTCGAGGTCGTGGACACGCTGATGGGCTCCGAGCACGCGCTCAAGATGTTCTTCATGGGCATCAAGCGGGCCCGGGCGGTCGGGAACCTGATGATCGGACTCCTCGGGCCCGGGCTGGGCTCGGAGCCGGGGATCCGACGCATGGCCGACGAGGAGTTCCTGCTCCGGCGGACCGAGCTGGGCCTGACCGTCCAGGGCCTCCAGCCGTCGTTCGCCCCGCACCTCGTCACGGTCGATCGCGTCCTGGGAGAACCCCACGCCTCGTTCTCGCCCGCGCCCGCGTGACGCGGCCCTCGAGCGGCCCACGCTCGGGACGGTGCCCCGCGGCAGAACGTTCATCTGACACGCTCCCCTGCGCGACCGCACAGGGCGGTCGATGGGAGCGCCGTCCGAACTTCCACCCGCCATCGTTCGGGATGCCTTCGCGATCGCACGGCGCGGGCTGACCGAACCGGAGCTCCGGGCCCTCCGGGACTTCGGGCAGCTCGCCCGCACCGTGACCGAGCCGACCGCCCTCCAGATCGATCGGCGCGACCGCCCGAGCCTCTCGACCGACGCGGTGCCTCGCGTCCTGCTCTCCCCCGCGCACGAGCGAGCGCTCGACGCGCTCTTCGCGACCGGGCTCGGGGCCGTCGGTCCGAACGGGACGCGCGACTGGCCGCTCGGATTCGCCTACCTCCACGAGCTCGCCGACGTGGGGCTCCTCTGCTCGGCCACCGTCACGCTGGCCACGCGGTTCGTGGTCGAGAAGTGGGCGGATCCGTCGCTGAAGGCCCGGATGCTGCCAGCGCTCGAGTCGCGCAACGGGCGGGCCATGGGCGCCACGTGGGCGACCGAAGAGCAGGGCGGATCGGACCTCGGCGCCAACCGATCGTGGGCCGAACCCGACCCCGGCGGTTCCTGGCGGCTGACGGGCGAGAAGTTCTTCTGCAGCAACGTCGGCGCCTCCGGCGCGGTGGTCACGGCCCGTCCCGAGGGATCGCCCCCCGGCATCCGAGGGATCCGGCTGTTCTACGCGCCGGCGACCCGGGCGGAAGGAGGGCCCAACTGGCGCGTCCGCCGGCTCAAGGAGAAACTGGGGACGATCACCGTTCCGACCGGCGAGGTGTCCCTCGAGGCCGCCGAAGCGTACCTGCTCGGCGACCCGGGGAGCGGCGTGGAACCGATCATGGAGATGCTCAACGTGTCCCGGGTCGCGAACGCGATCGGCTCGGCGGCGGTCCTGCAGCGCGCGTTCGAGTGGTCGCTCGAGTTTGCGGGCCAACGGTCAGCATTCGGTCGACGGCTCGCCAATCACCCGCTCCTCGCGCTCGACCTGGCGAGCCTCGCCGTCGAGTCGGACAGCGCGTCGCTGCTCGCGTTCGACGGGGCGTTCCGACTCGCTCGGGCGCTCCGGGAGAGGCCCCCGTACTCGGACGAGACCCATCTGCTCCGTCTGACGGCCCACGTGGCCAAGCTGGTGACCGCGGAGCAGGCCGTCCGTGGCTGCGCGCTGGCGATGGAGATCCACGGCGGTCGGGGCTACCTCGAGGAGTTCCCCGTCGCGAAGCTCCTGCGCGACGCGCTGGTGACCCCGATCTGGGAGGGGGGCGCGAACCTCCAGGCGCTCGACGCCCGCGAGGTCGTCCGACGCTATCGGATCGACGCGCGCTGGACGGCGGCGGCCCAACGCGCCATCGACCGGACGGAGTCGGACGAGATCCGGGGATTCTTCGAAGATCGTCTCGCGACGCTCGAGACGCTGCGCGCAGAGATCGACGCCAAGCGCTGGGCTCGCATGTGGGGCGAGGTCCGCGAGCTGACGCTGCTGATCGCCCGGGCGCTGGCAAGCCCCGCGGCGCCGGTCTACGAAGCACGAGCGGAACTGTACGTCCGCCTGCATTCACCAGAGTCCGCCGACGCGATGTCGGCTCCGATCGTCCGGGCAGCGCTGGGGGAAGGGGCCCCATCCGACGACGGGCCCGAGGATCCGTCGCGAACGGTCCCGCGTAGGTAGATATGGGCGCGGGTCCGTGACCCCGCGGCGGCGCAGTCGGCCGCCCGAGGAGGCGAGGACCTACCATGGCGTTGAAGTCCGATCTGGTGTCGCTGATCCCGGTCCGGAACATGTCGCGGGCGATCCGGTTCTATACGCGGGCGCTGGGCGCGAAGGTCCGCATGCGCGGCACCGGCGCGATGCGCAACTACTGGGCGTCGCTCCGCGTCGGAGGTGCGGACGTCTGGTTCGTGGTACCCGACCCGCGGGAGCCGCGGAAGCTCGCCTATTCCGCGCTCGTCGTGAAGAACATCCGGAAGTCCGTGCGCCAACTGAAGAAGTCCGGGGTGCGCTTCCAGCGCGCGACCCGCTCCTCTCCCGACACCCGGATCGAGGGACCCATCGCCTTCGACCGTTACGGCGCGTCGGCGTTCTTCCAGGACACGGAAGGGAATCTGTTGATGCTCATGCAGTCCCCGGAGGACTAGCGCTCGAGGCCACCGAGCCACGGCGGGACGGGCGCGAGCGGTCTCATCTCGGAGCGCCGGCGTCGAGCCTCATGCGGGAGCACCGGGTTTCGTTGCCGGATGGCCGCGTCCTCGCGGTCCGAGAGGAAGGGGCGGCGACGGGCCGCCCCGTGTTCACGCTGCACGGGACGCCCGGGGCTCGCCTCTGCTATCCTCCGCACCGTGCGGACGCCGAGCGCCGGGGGATCCGCCTCATCGGATACGATCGCCCGGGATACGGGGAGTCGACCGCGCAGCGGGGCCGCACCGTCGCCGACGTGCCCCCGGACGTGGTGGCGATCGCGGACCACCTGGGGATCGAGCGCTTCGCCGTGTGGGGCCACTCGGGCGGTGGGGCCCCGGCCATCGCGTGCGCGGCGCTGATCCCCGGACGCGTGGTGGCCGCCTCGGCGCTCGCTTCGACGGCCCCGCCGGATGCCGAGGGACTGGATCGGCTCGCCGGCATGGGCGAGCTGAATCGCGAAGACCTCGAGCTGCTCCGGGCGGATCCGATCGCTTGGGAGGCCAAGTTGCGGGCGGACGCGGCCGGCTTCGAGAACCTCCGCGGCGACCAGATCGCCGCGATGCTCGAGTCGCTGCTGTCCGACGTCGACCGACGCGTGCTGACCCCGGAGCTCGCCGACTTCTTTGCCGAACAGGGCCGCGAGGCGATGCGCCATGGCCCCGAGGGGATGCGGGACGACAACCTGGGGGACGAGATGCCCTGGGGCTTCGACCTGGGAGCTCTCAAGGCTCCGCTGCAGCTCTGGCACGGCGCCCACGACCGCTTCGTGCCGTTTGCGCACGGTCAATGGCTCGCCGCCCACCTCCCCGGGGCCGAGCCACATCTGCTCGCCGACGAGGGACACCTGACCCTCTACCAGCGGCGCATCCCTGAGGTCCATGCCTGGCTGGCGTCGCGGTTCTAGGGAGGCGGGGCGCGCCGGCCGCGGACGGAGCGTCCGTCCTAGCCCTGCTGGATGTGCTCGAGCGGATGTCCCGCGTGCGCCTGAACGGCGGCGGCGTCGGCCGTCGAGAAGGTCGTCCCGCACTGCGTGCACCGAACCGTGGTCCCTTGCGTCGGGGTCATCGGGCTGCGGCAGTCCGTCGGACGATAACAAGTTTCGGGCGGACGGCGGCCGGCCGTCGCGAGTTCGACCCCGACGGGTCTCCGGGCGCGGACGATTTTAGCCGGGACCGTTGGGTCCCGAGCGACGACGGGGTCCCGTACATGGCCGAGCTCGACTGCATCGTCGTGGGATTGGGAGGCGCCGGCTCGTCCTCGGTCTACCACCTGGCCCGGGACCGCGTGAGCGTGTTGGGTCTGGAACGGTACGGGCCGATGCACGCCCATGGATCGTCGCACGGGCGGACGCGGGTCTACCGCTCCGCGTACTTCGAGGGACCGGAATACGTCCCGATGCTCCGGCGCGCCCAGGAACTCTGGGCGCAGCTTCAGCGGGAGAG
>JASHWL010000076.1 GCA_030044105.1 Thermoplasmata archaeon | reverse complement strand
GCGGCCGCATCGCGCACGGTCCGGCGGAGATCATGCATCTCGTGGCCGCGCGCGACCTCTGGCCACGACCACGCGGCGAGTCCGCGTAGCCGCGGACGGGATCCGAGCGTCCCCGGCGAAGCGGTCGAACGGACTCATGTCGACCGTGGTCAACATATACTCATGTAGACCTATGTCGACACGATGTCCGCGGCCCGGCCGATCCAGGTCCTCGGTGAGCGCCTCGAACGATTGACCGGCGCCGCCGCCGGCGGCTGCGTTCCTCGGTATCAGGCCCTGCGCGACGAGGTGCGCGGATCGCCGCAGTTCCCCCTCGCGCTCGAGCGCGTCAAAGCACTGGCCGACGAGAACCGCCTCCTCGCGGTCGCGATGCTGAAGCGTCGCGGAGAGCTGTGCGCGTGCGAGATCCAGGCCGCCACCCGCCTCACGCACGCGACCGTGAGCCACCACATGGCGGTCCTCGCCGCGGCCGGTCTCGTCACCGAACGTCGGGACGGCAAATGGATCCACTATCGGCTGGTGCCCGGTGCGGAGGTCGGGATCCCGTGACCGCGACCTCGTCCCTCGGGCCGCGTCGCCGCGCGGAGGGATGACGGTGGCGCCGAACACCGTCCTGTTCGTCTGCGTCGAGAACGCGTGCCGTTCGCTGATGGCCGAGGCGATGTTCAACGCGCACCCGCCCCCGGAGTGGCGGGCGACCTCGGCCGGCACGCAGCCGGCCGCGGCGCCGAACCCGCGGACGGAGCGGATGCTCCACGAGATCGGACTGGAGCTGCCGCCCCATCCTCCGCAGCTGCTCACCGAAGAGATGATGCGAGGCGCCCGTCACGTGATCACGATGGGCTGCCTCGACAGCGCGAGCTGCCCCGCGCGGCTCCGGACCATGGAGGTCCAGGACTGGGCCCTCCCCGATCCCGCGCCGCTCGACGACGCCGGGTTCCGTCGCGTCCGCAATGATCTCCGGGCGCTCGTCGAGGGGCTTCGACGCGAGATCGTCATCGGCGAGGCGCGCCGTCGAGCGGTCGTGTCGGAACTCCGCTGAAGGGCCGTGGCGCCGCCCTCGGTCCTCCGCCGTTTCCTCGCCGAGGCCGTCGGCACCGGGCTGCTCGTGGGGATCGGGACCGGCACGATCGTCGCAGCGGGGAGCGCCGGCGGCATCCCGCAGTGGCTCATGGCCGTCGCCTGGTTCTTGGCGGTCCTGATCCCGATCGTCCTCTTCATCTCGGTGTCGGGCGCGCACCTCAACCCCGCGGTCACCCTTGCGCTTGCCGCGAGCGGTCGCATCCGGTGGCGGGAGACCCCGTACTACTGGGCGGCCCAGTTCGCCGGAGCGTTCGCGGCGAGCGGGCTGGTCCTCGCCACGCTCGGCGGCGGGAGCCATCTCGGAGCCACGCTCCCCGCGGACGGCGACGTGGTTCGTGCCGTGGTCGCCGAAGCCGCCTTCACGGTCCTTCTCCTGGCCTCGGTGTTCGTCCTCGCGGACCGGGGCCAAGGTCGGTTCCGGTGGCGGATCCTGCTGCCGGCGGCGGCGGTAGGCCTGTCCACCTACGTGATCGGCCCGTGGACCGGCAGCTCGCTCAACCCGGCGCGCACGCTCGCTCCCGCCGTGCTCTCCGGCACGTACACGGACCTGTGGGCCTACCTCGTGACCGTGCCGCTCGCTGCCCTCGCGCTCGCGATGGGGTGGCGGGCGCGGTCCGTCGACCTTGCCGATCGCGGCCCCGGTCGCACGGCCGTGGATAGGTGAGCGAGGAACCCGGAGGGCCGCTCCCGCCGCGCGGGACCGTCCGGGTCCCCGCGGATCGGAGGGCTCAGCGGTCGCCGTGGGAGGGGATGCGTCCTCGGTCGCGCGTCGCGCCGGACCCGTTACCGGGAGTCGAGGCCTTACCCTCCGAGCGCTGGAACTGATCGGTCTCGGTGGAGCCGTCCATCGCGAGGGTCGTGGTGAGCCCGCCCGAGAGCACCTGGGCGACGTCGTCGAAGTATCCCGTCCCCACGAACGACTGGTGCTTCACCGCCGCGTAGCCCTCGGCCTCGGCCCGGAACTCGTCCTCCTGCAGCTCGGAGTAGGCCGCCATCCCCCGTTCCCCGTAGCCCCGAGCGAGCCGGAACATCGAGAGGTTGACCGCGTGGAACCCGGCGAGGGTCACGAACTGGAACCGGTAGCCCATCTCGGCGATCCGGTGCTGGAAGTCCGCGATCGTGTCGGGCGCGAGCTTCTTCCGCCAGTTGAACGACGGCGAGCAGTTGTAGGCGAGGAGCTTGCCCGGGAACTCGAGGTGGACCTCCCGCGCGAACCGCTCGGCCTCCTCCAGATCCGGGCTCGACGTCTCGAACCACAACAGGTCCGCGTACGGCGCGTAGGCGAGCGAGCGGGAGATCGCCATGTCGAGCCCGCCGGTGATTTCGAAGAAGCCCTCGGGCGTCCGCTTCCCCGTGAGGAACGGGGCGTCGCGCGGATCGATGTCGCTCGTGAGCAGCTTCGCGCTGAGCGCGTCGGTCCGGGCGACCAATAGCGTGGGCACGCCGAGGATATCGGCCGCGAGGCGCGCCGCCCAGAGCTTCTGGTTGAACTCCCGGGCGGGGACCAGCACCTTGCCGCCCATGTGGCCGCATTTCTTCACCGACGCCAGCTGGTCCTCGAGGTGGAGCCCGGCCGCGCCCGCCTCGATGAGGTGCTTGGTGAGCTCGAAGACGTTGAGGGTCCCGCCGAACCCGGCCTCGGCGTCCGCGACGATCGGAGCGAACCAGTACACGGCGTCCCCACCGGCCGCATGCTGCTTCTCGTCCTCCCGGCGGAAGGCGTTGTTGATGCGTCGGACGAGCGCCGGCATCGAGTCCGCCGGGTACAGGCTCTGGTCCGGATAGGTCTGGTCCGCTGTGTTCGCGTCGGCGGCGACCTGCCAGCCGCTGGCGTAGATCGCGGGCAGGCCCGCCGCGACCATCTGGACCGCCTGGGTTCCGGTCATCGCGCCCAGCGATGGCACGTACGGTTCCGCGTGGAGCAGCCGCCACAATCGGCGCGCTCCAAGCTGACCGAGCGTGCACTCGATCGTGACCGACCCTTGGAGCCGGGCCACATCCTCGGCGCGGTAGGGCCGGACGATGCCCTCCCAGCGGGGATCGGACTTCCACGCCGTGGCGAGCGCGTCGCTCATCGCGAGTTTCCCGAGGGCCTCCCGTTCCTCGAAGGCGCTCCTCACGATAAACCCCGCGAGCGCCGGCCCGACGAGCCGGCGCCGGAACCCCGACGCGAGCGTCGGGC
>JASHWL010000075.1 GCA_030044105.1 Thermoplasmata archaeon | reverse complement strand
CGGCTGAAGGAGGAGCGGGACGCCGTGCTCCTCGCGCACAACTACCAGCGGCCCGAGGTCCAGGACGTCGCCGACTTCGTCGGGGACTCGCTCTACCTCTCCCGGAAGGCCCGGGAGGCGGACCGCCGGGTGATCGTCTTCGCCGGCGTCCGGTTCATGGCCGAGACGGCCAAGATCCTGAACCCGAGCCGGACGGTGCTGCTGCCGGACCTCCGGGCCGGCTGCGCCCTGGCGGACGCGATCACGGCCGAGCAGCTCCGCGACTGGAAGGCGGCGCACCCCGGGGCCGCGGTCGTGGCGTACATCAACACCTCGGCCGACGTGAAGGCGGAGTCCGACTACTGCTGCACGAGCTCGAACGCGGTGAAGGTCGTGGAGTCGATCCCCTCGGATCGCGAGATCCTGTTCCTGCCCGACATGTTCTTGGGCGACTACGTGCGGAAGCGGACCGGGCGCGCGATGCACCTGTGGGTGGGCGACTGCCCGGTCCACGCGCGGATGCGGCCCGAGGACATGGACCGGGCCCGGCGGGCGCACCCCGGCGCGCCGATCCTCGCCCACCCGGAATGCGGCTGCGCCTCCCAGGCCCTCCCGCAGGTGGACCGGGTCCTCTCCACGGACGGCATGGTGCGCTACGCCGAGGAGACCCGCGCGCCCGAGGTGCTGGTCGCCACGGAGGTCGGCATCCTGCACCGCATGCAGCAGATCAACCCGACCACGCGGTTCACGCCGCTCGACCTGGGGACCGTCTGTCCGTTCATGAAGGAGATCGACCTCGCCGACGTCCGCGACTCGCTGAAGCTCCAGCGGTACGTGATCGAGGTGCCGGACGCGACCGCGGACCGCGCGCGCGGCGTCCTCGAGCGGATGATCGCCTCGTGATCCCGTCCGGGTCCGCGGACCCGGCGCGGTGCGACGGCGAGCGCGCTAGAAGTGCGGCACGATCGGTCCCCCGCGCTGGGTCCAGAGCAGGTAGGCCGCGCCGAACAGCACGAGGGCGCCCAGGAAGACCGTCCCGATCGCGAGGAACGACGGCTTCCGGGTCAGGTAGAAGGTGGCGCTGAGCGGGTTCACGCGGGTCGAGAGCAGCGAGCCGGCCGACACGAGCAGAACCAGCCCGAGGACGGCCGTTATCAGAATCGTGTAGGTTCCGAGATAGAGCCCCAGGACGACCAGCGCGACCGCGACCGGGATGGCCGCGTTCGATCGGCGGGCTTCGGGCGGGGATCTGCGTCCGCGTCCGTCAGCGGGACGGCGGTCTCCGCTCACACCGGGGGCGCTCGGGGGCCGCCTACTTCAACGTCGGCGTCCACTGGAACGGGCGGTCGTCGAGACGAGCGAATAAGAACCCCTTCGTGGTGGGACGTCTCGTGCCTGACAGCCGCCGCCGCCCGGGAGCGGCGGAGGTTCCGGGACGCCCGGCACCTCCGAGCCCCGCCACGAGCCCCCGTCCGGGCCCCAAGGCCCGGCCGGCGGAGCCGCCGGCCTTCCGGACGAACCCGCTCGCCGTGCCCCGCGCGTGCGTGAGCTGCGCCGCGCCGCTCCACTACGGCGGGTCGACCCCCCGGTGCTGGGGCTGCGGCCGCGCCCTCTGCCTCGACTGCTACTGGCGCCACGGCGTCGAGCCGTCGGCGCACCGGTGCGCCAGCTGCCTCGCCGCCGCGACGAACGCCGCGTCGGTCTCGGGCGGCCGGACGGTCACGCCCCGGACCGGCTTCGCGCCGGCCGTGCCGCCGACCCGCTCCGGGTAACGGCCGCCGCGGACGCCGCGTTCCGCACGGATCCCTTCTCGGCACCGGCCCGTCGCGCGAACCCGAGGGAGATCGGGGCCGCCGGGTCCTCCGGGTCCCGGCCGACGCCGGTCACCACGACGAGCCCGATCCCGGCCTCCAGCGCGGCCCGCGCGGAGACCGAGTCGATCCGCTCCGGTCCCGGGCCGACCTCGATCGCACCCGAGGCGCCCCGGAGCCACTCGATCCAGGGGCGCGCCGCGTCTTCGCCTCCGACGTGGGCCACGATCGGCCCGAAGGTAGCGCCGGGCTTGCGGGCCGTCGGCCGGGGGGCGCTGCGTGTCGGTCGGACCACGAGGAGATCCGCTTCCGGGGGCACGGCCTCCGGTGCCGAGTCCGCCGGGACCTCCCGCACGCGCTCGAGACGGAGCGCGGCGCTGCTCGCCTGGGCGATGCGTTCGAGCACGGGTCCCGGGAGCTCGAACTTCGAGCCGTCGGCGCGCACGCCGGTGACGACGATCCCGACGTAGCGCAGCTTCGCCCGCCGGGCGTCGGCGACCACCCGGTCGACGTCCGCCGGGCGCGCCTCGTCGGGGAGGTGGACGTGGAGGTCCCCGGCCAGGTCGCCCGACTCGACCAGGCGCGGGACGGCCCCCCGCGCGGCCTGCTCGACCTCGCCGCGGTCCTCCCGGATCTCGGGCGGGATCCAGGCGAGCCGCAGCGCCCGGTACATCTCCTCCTCGGTCCGGCCTCCGACGCGCTCCTCGCCGCGGTAGATTCCGTACTCGTTGATCTTCAGGCCGCGGTCCCGCGCGATCGTGCGCAGGCGCACGTTGTGGTCCTTCGACCCGGTGGAGTAGAGCAGCGCTGCCCCGAACTCCTCGGGCTCGACGACCCGGAGGTCGACCTGGAGGCCGTTCGTCAGGATGACGGTCTCCTTGGTCGGTCCCCGGAGGCGGACCTCCCGGACGTCGGGGAGCGCGCTGAACGCGTCGAACACCCGCGCCGGGGTCTCGGACGTCGCGAGCAGGTCGAGGTCCCCGACGGTCTCCCGGCACCGGCGGAAGCTCCCGGCGATCTCCAGCTGCTCCGCTCCGGCCGAGGCCCGCAGGCCCGCGAGGAGCCGCTGCGCGATCGGGTACGCCTCCTCGATCGGCATACGCCCCGAGGGCGGGGCCGCCTTCGCCGCCGCGAGGGCGGCACGGACCTGCTCGATCTTCTTCGGTCCGAACCCCTTGAGCCCCGTGAGGCGCCCCGCCTCGATCGCCGCCGCGAGCTCGTTCGGCCCCTCGACGCCGAGCTCGAGCCAGAACCGGCGCGCCGTCTTCGGGCCGAGGCTGGGGAGCCTCAGGAGGTCCGCAATCCCCGGCGGGACCTGCTTCGTCAGCCGCTCGTAGTAGTCGACCTTGCCGGTCGTGAGATACTCCTCGATCTTCTCCGCGATCGCCTCGCCCACCCCGGGGATCGTCCGCAGGTCCCCGCGCGCGGCGACCGCCTTCAGGTCCTCGGTCAGGCTCTCGATCGAGCGCGCCGCCCGGCGGTACGCCTCGGGCTTGAACTTCTCGCCGAGGACATCGAGGAGGTCGGCGATCTCCCGGAACAGTTCCGCCGCGTCGGAGTTCGTCGACATCCCGTGCTCCGGCACCGGGAAGCACGGATTAGAGGTTAGGGCGCCGCGTCGCGGAGCGCGGAGCCTAAATGGGCGGGCGTCTCCCGACCCGCGGTGGTACGACTGGCGGGAACGGAACCGACCCCGGCGAAGGCCCCGGCGGGCCGGCGCGTGGTCCGACGCGCGGACGCGACCGACAGCGCCCGGCTGCCCGAGCTCGTGCTGCCGGTCGGCGAGCGCGACCATCGCCTGGGAGAGCTCGGGGCGAAGTACACGCTCGTCGAGTACGGGGACTACGAGTGCCCGAACTGCCTCGACGGGCTCGAGGCGGTCCGCGAGCTCGTCCGGGACCTGGGCGACGATCTCTGCTATGTCTTCCGCAACTACCCGCAGCCGACGATCCACCCGAACTCGTTCCCCGCGGCCGAAGCGGCGGAAGCGGCGGACCAGCAGGGGAAGTTCTGGCTGATGCACGACCGGCTCTTCGAGCACCAGACCGAGCTCTCCACCACGCTCTACGATCGCCTCGCGCGCGCCCTCCCGATCGACATGGCGGTGTTCCGCCGGGACCTCGACTCGGGAGCCCCGCGGCGCCGCGTGACCGAGGACCTCGAGAGCGGAGAGGAGGCCGGCGTCGAGGCGACGCCGACGTTCTTCGCGAACGGCCGGCTCGTCGTCGGCCGGTACGACTTCGACGCGCTGCGCGCCGCCCTGGTCGGTTGACCGGCCGCGGCCAACGGTAAATCCCAGTCCCGGGTGCTCGGCTCGGATGAGGGCCTACCGGCCGACCCCCGAGCTGCCCCAGCACCTGGAGCAGCTCTACGTCCGCTTTCCTTTCGATCGGTCCCTCGCCGACGACCCGATCGCCCCGATCCGGGCGCTCGCGACCGATCCGAAGCGGGCCGAGATCGCGGGTATCCTCGGGGCCACCCTTGCGATCGGCAACACGACCGCGATCCGCGGGGCGATCCGCCGCGTGGCCGAGCTTGCGGGAGGCGACGTCGCGTGGCTGGTCGATCCCGCACACGGCCGGGAGCGCGCGCGTCGGCTCCGGGGATTCCGGCACCGATGGATCCGGGGCGACCAGATCGACTACCTCTGCCGGGTACTGGCGGACCACTACGGCCGGCACCCCTCGCTCGAGACCGCGTTCCTCGCGGGGTGGAACGAGGCCGGGTTCGCCGGGGGGCTCGACCGACTCGCCCGCACGCTCCGCGGAGAGGGCCGGGAGCGCGTCCTCGGTCGACCCCCGAAGGGGTACGTCGCTCTGTTCCCGAGCCCGCTCGACCGGTCCCGGAGCCCGTGCAAGCGGATGACGCTCTTCGTGCGATGGATGGTCCGGGACCGCTACCCGGACCTGGGCTGCTGGCGGCAGGTACCGACCGGAGAGCTGCGGATCCCGCTGGACCAGCACGTCTACTGGATCTCCTACCACCTCGGCCTCACGGGCCGGAAGACCCGGTCGTGGCGCGCCGTCGAGGAGGTCACCGAGGCGCTCCGGCGCGTGGACCCGCTCGATCCGATCCGCTACGACTTCGTGCTGTGCCACACGGGGATCTCGGGCGACTGCCCGAAGCACCGCGACCTCGCGGTCTGCGGGCCCTGCTCCGTGCGGCCGGACTGCCGCCTGTGGCGCGGCCGGAGCGTCGCCGCGTGAGCGCGCCGGCGACGGTCCTGCCGATCGATCCCGGGCTGCTCGCCCGCTACCGTGCGGCGGGCGCGAAGATCGCCTGGCGCCCGGCCCCGAAGGGCCCCCGCCGCCCCCCGGGTCGCACGGCCCGGATCGCGCACCTGCACGACGAGGAAGCGCGGGTGGAGGCCTGGGGGACGGCCCGCCGGGTCGGCCTCGCGGTGGAGTCGGGTCCCGTCGGCGCGCTCGTCCTGCTGCTCGAGATCGACCGCCGCGGGCTGCCCACGGCGCTCGGCGCGGAGAACGCGGGACGCGACCCGGCGTTCCCCGCCGGAGCGATCGTCGCCGCGTGGGGTCGCGGGGCCGTGCCCGCCGACGCCCGCCCGCGCCTCACGGACCTCATCGAGCTCGCCCGCTACGCGCTTGCTTAGGCAGGCGAATAGTTATATTCTCTAATGTTTAGACAGCCTAACAGTTAGGTGCCCTCATGACCGCTCTCGCCGCCCCCGCCCGCCGCAGCGCGAACGCCGCCGCCGCGGCGGAGATCGTCGACGCCGTCCACGGCGTGATGAAGACGATCCTGCACTTCGCCCAGCCGACCCTCGGGGCGGCCGGGATCTCGATGAGCCAGTTCTGGACGCTCCACATGGTCTCGAGCATGGACAGCCCCTCGGTGGGCACCCTCTCCCGCTGCCTCGCCGTCTCCGCGCCCTCCGCGTCCGCGAACCTGGACCAGCTCGAGGCGGCCGGCCTCCTCGTCCGCCGCCGCTCGGCGAAGGACCGGCGCGCGGTCGAGATCGAGATGACCCCGAAGGGGCGGAAGCTCGAGTCGCGCGTGTGGGCGGAGATCGCCCGCCTCATGGCCGAGGCGAGCGCCGACCTGCCGCCCGAGGACGTGCAGACCGCCGCCCGGGTCTTCCGCGCGGTGCGGAAGGAGCTCGAACGGTGGCCGACCCCGCCCGAGGTGTCGGCATGAGCGAGACCGTCGCGACCGGGACCGGACCCTACGAGCCGCGCTACGCCTGGCGCGTGCTGCTCATCCTCGCCGCGATGGCGATCATGGTCACGTACGTCGAGACGATGGTGCTGCCGGCCTTCAGCAACTTCGAGTCGTTCTTCCACGTCACCGACGCGAGCACGATCGCCTGGATCCTCTCCGCCTACCTCCTGGTCGGCGTCGTCGTGACGCCGATCTTCGGGAAGCTCGGCGACATCTACGGCAAGAAGAAGATCCTGCTCGTCGCGATGGGCGTCTACGCCGTCGCGGTCACGCTCGCCGGCTTCTCGCCCAACATCGGCGCGGCCTTCGGCCTCTCGCGCCCGAACCAGATCTACGTGCTGATCCTCATCCGCGCGATCCAGGGCGTCGGGATGGCGATGTTCCCGCTCGGGTTCGCGATGCTGCCCGAGATCTTCCCGTCGGCCCGGGTCGGCCAGGCCCAGGGCGTCCTCTCGGGGATGTTCGCGACCGGCGCGGCCGCCGGGCTCGTGGGCGGCGGCTGGATCGCCCAGAACTACGGCTGGCAGCTCACCTACCACACCGTCATCCCGATCGCGATCCTGGTGTTCATCCTCGCGACCCTGTTCGTCCGCGAGTCGGTGGTCCGCCTCGCGCGGAAGATCGACATCCCCGGCGTCACGAGCCTGGGCTTCGGCCTCACGATGCTGATGCTCGGGATCACCGAGGGCGCCTACTGGGGCTGGACCAACTTCTCCGGCCACTCCTTCGGCCCGCTCCCCTGGGGCGTCCCCCAGTTCTTCCTGCTCGCGCTGGTCGGCTTCGGGGTGTTCCTGTGGTGGGAGCCGCGGGCCCCGAGCCCGGTGGTCCAGTTCTCGTCGCTCAAGGAGCGGAACATCGCGATCTCGAACGTCAACGGGGTCATCGTCGGGATGACGATGTTCCTGCTGTTCACGGTGCTGATCATCTTCGGCGAGTACCCGAGCCCGGGCTTCGGTCTCAGCGAGTTCGATGCCGCCCTCGTGTTCATCCCGGCCGTGCTCTCGATGATGGTGACGGGTCCGTTCCTCGGCCGCGCCATCAGCCGCTTCGGGCCGAAGCCGGTGATGGTGATCGGGTTCGCGCTGATCTTCCTGGGGGCGCTCGGGCTGATCGGCTTCCACGCCACCACGATCCAGATCGCCGTGCTCTCGATCCCGATCATGGTCGGGAACGTGGGCGTCCTGATCTCGATGTCGAACATCATCGTCCTCTCGGTCGACCCGAAGACGATGGGGGTCCAGACCGGGATGAACCAGACGTTCCGGAACCTCGGCAGCGCGATCGGCCCGGTGCTCGTGACCTCGATCCTCGCGAGCTACGTGTTCTCGCAGACGATCTACCCCGGGTTCTCGTTCCAGAACTACCACGTCGCGGGCTACCTCGCCGTCTTCGGGGTCACCGCGGCGATCGGGCTGGTCGGCGCGGTCCTCTCGCTCGGCCTGAGGAACTTCCGCTTCCTCTCCGATGGGACGCGGAGCGGGCAGGCCGCGCCC
>JASHWL010000074.1 GCA_030044105.1 Thermoplasmata archaeon | reverse complement strand
CCGGGATACGGCGCACGGCGCCCCGCTCGATGAGAGTCGACCGAAGTTAGATGATGCCGGTCCGCCTCGTGGTCGCCGAGCCCGGGGCTCGGGGGGATCTTCGGATGGGAGCAGCGAACCGTTGGAGTCGAATGCCGAGAGGGAAGCAGGTAGGAATCGCGGTCGCGGGGTCCGTCGTCGCGATCGCCGTGCTGGTGTTGCTGGTGGTCTCCGCCGGCAGCGCGAGCTCCGCGCGGGTCACCGCGGACCTGGAGAAAGCGACGGTCGCGAAGGTCGTGAAGCACTTCTCGGCCGGCATCGATCCCGATCAGTTGGCCTACGACCCCGTGAGCCACGACCTCTACGTGCCGGAACCGGGCTCGCATCAGATCCAGGTGTTCAAGAGCAGCGACGCGCTCGTGGCCTCCATCCCGCTCGGGCCCGGGAGCTCCCCGGGCGCCGCGGCCTTCGACGAGCAGAATGACTACGTCTACGTGACGGACCAGCTGTACAACTGCGTCTACGTGATCTCCGGGACCACGATCATCGGCAACGTGACCGGGTCCGCCCTCGATGGCCCGTTCGGCATCGCCTTCGACCCGGGAGAGAGCGCGATGATCGTAGCGAACAACTACGGCGACACCGTCGCCGAGATCACGGGGACGGCCGTGGACGGGACCGTCGCCGTGGGCAGCGCCCCCTGGGGCGTGGCGTACGACCCGTACTTCGCGTCGCTCCTGGTGACGAACTCCGACAGCGACAACGTGACGGTGCTGAGCGCGGTGTACCTGACGCACGTGACCAGCGTGGCGGTCGGAAAGAACCCGACCGCGGTCATGTTCGATCCGGAGGACGACCTGGACTACGTGTCCGACTTCGGCTCGAACCACGTCACGATGATGTACGGGAGCGGGGTGGTGGCGGGTACCCTCAAGGGCTTCGACCTCCCCGACGGCATGGCCTTTTCGCAGGCCCAGCTCGAGATGTACATCACGAACGCCGGCTCCGGCAAGGTGTTCGTCGTGTCGGGCGAGGAGATCGTGCAGAAGATCGCGACCGACACGACGGGGAACCCCGTGGGCGCGACCTACGACGCGTACAACAACGAGGTGTACGTCACGGAGCTCTACGGGGACGACGTCTACGTACTGTCGTGAGAGCCTCGTCCCCGACGCGGGCGTGCCGGCGCCGGCCGGCACGCCTCCCCGCGCGCCCGCCCCGTTGCTCGGCCGTGCGTCGGGCCTCGTCGAGGAGTCCCGGTCGGGTCCGATCGAGGACCCGGTCCTGACGCCCCCGGGGGGCCCTCACCCGAAGTGGTTCTTCACGGCCAGGAGATACACGAACAACAGCCCGGAGATCAGCGCGGGCAGGGTCTCGATCGACGCGAAACCGCCGCCGTCCCAGAGCGGCCGCCCGATGAACCAGATCGCCGCGCCTCCGGTCACCAGGATCGCGAGCACGTAGGCCCACATCTCCTGGTCCCAGAGGCCCGCCGCCGCGGCGAGGATGACGCCTCCGACGACGAGAGCGATCAGACCCGCCAGCACGCCGGAGCCGAACATCGCCGTCCAGCCCATCGCGGCGATCACATACGCGGCCACGAGCACGATCACCAGTCCCGCGATCAGTACGAACGCCCCCACCAGTCCGGTCAGGACCGCGAGGATGGCCACCCCGAGCGGCAGCCGCGGATCGGCGGGCGCGTACACGGTCACGTTCGACTTCCGACCCCGAAGTAGCGGTCGGCGCCGCCGGGGAACTCGGCCCGGTTCGCTCCGAGGAGATACAGCCCGACGGCGAGCAGGAGGACGAGGCCGCCGGCGACCGGGAGATCGAGCACCCCACGTCCGCGGTCGTTCCGTCGATGGCCCCGAACCAGCATGCGACCCACCGTTTCCTCCAGCCGACCCGTCCCCCCTTCAAGGGTTGTCTGACGAACGGCGCCCCCGGTGGGAGGCGGTTCGACATTCGAGGAACTTCGGCCCCGAGCGCTCCGGCGATCGCCGCTCCTCCGGCGCCGGCCCCCGGCCCGCCCTTCCGGCGTATCGGGGCTTCAAATAGAGGCAGGCCGATTCGAGCGGGCCCCCATTCCGCGAGAGGAACCGGATGCGTAACCGCTCCGTCAGCGCGCTCGTGATCGCGATCACCGTCGCGTGCGTGGCCGGGTGGAGCGCCCCGCTGTTGCACTCCGCCGACGCGGCCGCGCCCGCTCCCGTCCGCCTGCCCGCGTTCGGGAACCCCTCGTCCACGCTCTCCAGCTGCAACTACACGCAGCTCGCCGCCGACGTCGCGCTCGGCGGCACCGTCCTCTTCGGCGTCGCGTGCACCCCCTTGATATTCCCGGAACCGATCACCATCCCCGCCAAGCTCGTGGTCAACGTCAGCGGCAACGGCTACGATCCGATCTTGAGCGGTGACGACCAGGGCCGGCTCTTCGTGGTCGACGGGGGGCACCTCAACCTCAGCGGGATCCAGCTCGATTCGGGGGCCGCGATCGGGCACGCCGGCAAGGACGGAAAGACCGGGGCGTACGGGGCGAACGGACGGCCGGGTGCCGACGGTCACAACGGGCTCGACGGGAAGGCGGGAAAGCCCGGAAAGGCCGGCACGCGGGGCCACGCCGGCAAGAACGGCACGAACGGCGGCAACGGCGGCATCGCCGAAGGCGGCGCTCTCTGGATCAAGAAGGGGGTCGTGGTCCTCACGCTCGACACGCTCGAATACAACACCGCCCGCGGCGGGGCCGGCGGATACGGCGGCGAGGGCGGCTCCGGAGGAGACGGCGGGAACGGGGGCGATGGAGGCAACGGCGCCGACGCCGTGAAGAACAACACGGCCGGCGGCGTCGGAGGAGGGGGCGGCCCCGCGAACGCGAGCGGCGCCGGCGGGAACGGCGGGAACGGGGGACTCGGGGGAGAGGCCCTCGGAGGCGCGATCTACAACGGGGGACACCTCACCCTGGACGACGATTACTTCTCGGGCGACCAGGCGCTGGGAGGCGCCGGTGGGAGCGGAGGATCCGGAGGAGTCGGGGGCTCCGGCGGCATCGGCGGCGGCGGCGGGGACGGAGGTTTCGGCGGCGGCGGCGGCTCCAGCAAGGGCGGAGAGGGCGGCGAAGGCGGGGGACCCGGCACTCCCTCCGGCGGCAGCGCGGGGGGCGCCGGAGGATCCGGCGGCGCCGGCGGAGCCGCGTTCGGCGCGTC
>JASHWL010000073.1 GCA_030044105.1 Thermoplasmata archaeon | reverse complement strand
CGTGCCGTCGATCGGGTCGACCACCCATCGGACCCGCGGATCGGTGCCGGTCTCCCCGGCCTCTTCGCCCAGGATCCGGTGGTCGGGCCAGCGCCCCTGGATCTCGCGGCGGATCGCGGCTTCGGACGCGCGATCGAACACGGTCACCGGCGACCCGTCCGACTTCCGCTCGGCCGAGATCCGGCCGCCGAACCCCTCGAGCGCCTTCTCGCCGCCGGCCCGCGCGGCCTCCAGGGCGACAGCACGGAGGTCCGCGATCGACGGCACCGCTCGCGCCGGGCGACGGGCGACCATGTGGGAGCCCCGGGAGCCCCCGCGGGGCCAAGACGGTTGGGGCGGCCGCGCGCGCCGGCCCCGTCGCGCAGCCTATCTCTGGGCCCGGCCTGAAAGGGCCGTGCGCCGAACCCCGCGGTCCCGCCGCGACGCGCCGGTCGGAGAGCTTCCGCGCCTCGTGCTCTTCGACATGGACGACACGATCTTCGATCACTCCCTTACCTGCCGAGCGGCGCTCGTCGCCACCCGGCGCGCGTTCCCGTTCCTGCGACGGATCCCGCTCGATGCGCAGTGGCGCTCGTACCTGACGCTGCTCGGGGCCACGCACGGCCCGGTGATGCTCGGCCGGCGAAGCGGGGTCGACGCGCGCCGCGAACGGTTCGCGCGGCTCGCCGCCCAGGCCGGACGGAGGCTGGTGCCCGACGAAGCGGAAACGCTCGCTCGGACGTACCGCGACCACTACCAGCGGTTGCGGCGGCCGGTGCCCGGTGCTCCCGAGGCCGTGCGCCGCCTCGGGCGACGGACGCGGATCGGCGTGGTCACGAACAACACGGTGGCCGAGCAGACCGAGAAGCTGCGATTCCTCGGTCT
The DNA here is from genome assembly GCA_030044105.1 of Thermoplasmata archaeon. GTDB lineage: Archaea > Thermoplasmatota > Thermoplasmata > Lutacidiplasmatales > UBA184 > Lutacidiplasma. The sequence continues at coordinate 7,793 of JASHWL010000073.1, read as the reverse complement.
CGGGGACGTGGTGGACCCCCTCGTCACGTCCGAGGAGGTCGGCTGGGCGAAGCCGGATCCTCGGATCTTCGCCGCCGCCCTCCGTCGGGGACGCGCCCTCCCTTCGGAGGCGATCATGGTCGGGGACTCCTGGACCGGCGACGTGGAGGGCGCCCGCTCCGCCGGGATCCGCCCGGTCTGGTTCAACCGCTTCCGGATTCCGAGACCTCGGGGTCCCGCGGTACCGGAGTTCGGTTCCTTTCGGGCCCCCGACGTCCTCGAAACCATCCTCCGCGCGGGGACGCCGGCGGGGTAGCGGGAACGCGGGCGGCCGGGCACTCCCCATATAGGGCGCGACCGCTGCCGGCGCCCGTGCCCCGGAGCGACGAAGGGTTCACCGCCTCGGCCCGCGGCGCGCTGCCCGCCATGCGGGCGTGGCGGAGCGCCTTCCACCAGGACCCGGAGCTCTCGTTCCACGAACGTCATACCCGGGACCTCGTCATCGCCGCGCTGCGCGAGTTGGGAGTGCCGCACCGAACGTTCGACGAGTCGACCGCGGTGATCGGCACGTTCGGCGAGGGGGCGAACGGACCGGTGGTGGCCCTGCGGGCGGACATGGACGCCCTCCCGGTCACCGAGGAGACGGGGCTCCCGTTCGCCTCGCGGCATCCGGGGCGGATGCACGCCTGCGGGCACGACGTCCACATGGCGTGCGTGCTCGGGGCCGCGTCGATCCTCGCCCGGCGCGAGCGCACCTCGGCCGGACCGGTCCGCCTGCTGTTCCAGCCCGCCGAGGAGGACGGGCTCCTCGGAGGCGCGCTCCCGCTGATCGAGGCGGGCGGGCTCGACCGACCGCACGTCGACTACGTGATCGGCCAGCACGTGGAGCCGACGATCCCGCTCGGGACCGTGGGCTGGCGCGTGGGCCCGTCCATGGCCGCGGCGGACTACGTCCGCATCGTCGTCCGGGGCCACGGCGGGCACGCCGCGCTCCCGCACCAGGGGCCCGACGCGGTCGTGATCGCCGCCGAGATCGTCACCGGCCTCCAGGCGCTGGTGAGCCGGGTCCGCAACCCGCTCGACCCGGTGGTGGTGAGCATCGGCTCCATCCACGGCGGCACCCGCCACAACATCCTCCCCGCCGAGGTGACGCTCGAGGGGACCGTGCGCACCTTCCGGCCCGCGACCCGGGACCTGATCGAGAGCGCGCTGAAGCGCCGGGTGCGCTCGATCGCCGCCAGCCTCGGCGCGAGGGTGCGGATCGAGTACCGGCGCGGCTACCCGGCGCTCGTCAATCCCCCCGAGCCGACGCACACGATCGCCCGCGCGCTCCAGATCGAGCTCGGCCGCGAGCGCGTCGCGGAGCTCGGGGACCCGTTCACCGGGGCCGAGGACTTCGCGCGCTACCTCGAGCACCGCCCCGGGACGTTCCTCCACCTCGGCGTCGGGGTGCGCGGGGCCCCGGCCAGCCTGCACTCGCCGACCTTCGCCCCCGACGAGCGGGCCCTCGTCACGGGGGCGGCGACCCTCGCGGCGGCCACGTCCGCCGTGCAACGGGCGCGGCCATGAGCACCGAGTCCACCCGGGCGGACTTCCCGGCGCTCCGCGCGGAGCCCGGGCGCACGGTCCCGATCTACCTGGACTCGGCGTGCATGTCGCTGGTGCCGTCGCCCGTCCTGCGCGCGATGGAGGAGTACTACGGGGATTTCCCCGGCTGCGCCGGGCGGAGCCTGCATCGGTTCGCCGAGGAGGTCGGGCGGCGCTACGAAGGCGCGCGCACCGCGTTCGCCGGGTGGCTCGGTCGACGGGACCCGTCGGGGATCGTCTTCGTCCGGAACGCGACGGAAGCCCTCAACCTGGTCGCCCAGGGCCTGACCTACGCGCCCGGCGACCGCATCCTCGTCACCGACCGCGAGCACAACTCGAACCTGATCGTCTGGCAGCGCCTCGCGCGCGAACGCGGTATCCGCCTCGAGATCCTGCCGTTGCCGGACGACCGTCCGTTCGACGGCGACGCGTTCGAGGACCGCCTGCGCGACGGCGTCCGGCTCGTGAGCTTCTTCCACACCTCGAACCTCGACGGGCGCACGCTGCCGATCCGGGAGATCACCGAGCGGGCCCACGACCGGGGCGCGCTCGTGCTCTTCGACGGATGCCAGGCCGCGCCGCACGTCCGGCCGGACCTCGACGCGATCGGGGTCGACTTCTACGCGATCTCGGCCCACAAGATGATGGGACCGACCGGGATCGGGGTGCTGGCGGCCGCGCCCGGCCCGATCGGGGAGCTCCGGCCGCTGCTCCTCGGCGGAGAGACCGTCGAGTGGAGCACGCTCACCGACCACGAGCTCCGTCCGCCGCCCCACCGGTTCGAAGCCGGACTGCAGAACTACGCGGGCGTGATCGGCGCGCATGCGGCGCTGGACTACCTCGCGCGCGTCGGGCCCGAGGCGATCGTCGCCCAGCAGGAGTCGCTCAACCGCCGGGTCTCCCGCGCGCTGGCCGGCGAGCGCCGCGTGCAGGTGCTGGGACCGCCCGACCCCGCCGACCGGCCGAGCATCTTCGCCTTCACGCTCGAGGGCATCGACCCGCACGACGCCGCGCTCTTCCTCGACGAGGGCCACCACGTGATGGTGCGGTCGGGCATGCACTGCGTCCACTCGTGGTACGAGCGGCGGGGTCTTCCCGGGAACGTCCGGGCCTCCTTCTACCTCTACAACGACCGCCACGACGCGGACGCGCTGGTCGCGGGGATCGCGGAGCTGCTCGCGCGCGTGCCCGGCGCTAGCGGTACATCGGCTGCGACGCCTGCTGCGGTTCCCCGGCCCGGCCCCGATCGGCGGCGTGGCGCTGGATCGACCGCAGCTGCTGCTCGATCCGCTCGGCCTCGGCGTACAGCGGCACGGGGTCGAGCGGCGTCCTCAGCAGGATCCGGTTGATCGTCTCGATGACCTTCGCGGCGGCCCGCGCGTCCGGGTAGTCCGACTGGGCCTCGGCGAGGAACGTCAGCACGTCGAAGCCCCGGCGCCGCCCCTCGTTCAGGAGCACCCCGGCGATGCCGGTGATGACCCCCTCGGCGAACGGGATCATGTTCGGCTCGATGTACAGCTCGCGCGCCTTGCGGGTCGAGGCGACGCCGTAGACCTTCACCTCGTTGAGCCGCGCGGGGCCGCCGGCCCGCCCGTGCGGCGGGCCCGCCTCGACGACGAGGCCCTCGGGCGAGACCAACAGGGAGCAGCGCTGCTCCTGGACCCAGTCGATGATCGCGGTCGCGAGCGGGTGGATGATCGTGGGCGCCGGGTGGAACTCGGAGACGAACGCGACGATCTTGTCGGCGCCGCGCCCGGCCCGGTCGGCGGGCGGCCGGCCGGCGTACACGCGCACCGGATGCTGCGGGTCGCCGTTCCGGACGAGCGAGACCGTGGGGAAGGCGGGCGACTCGACGATCCCGATCTGGTCCATCTGGAGGGTGTCGATGAGGTAGTTCGCGACGATGGAGCTCACGAGCCCGACCGACGGGAAGCCGTCGATGACGATCGCGCCTTCCAGATCGATCCGCTTGACCTCGTAGATCCGGACCTGGTCCGGTCCGAGCGTCATGGCGCGAGGGACCTCTCGACGATCTGGCCCAGCTCCTTCGAGAGGAGGTCGACCAGGTCCTTCGTGAGCGCCCGCCGGACCTCGGGCGGGAGGGCGTGCAGCCCGAGTCGGGCGGTCGCGGTGCCGACCCGGACCAGGGCCGCGTACTCCGTGGCCCGCGCGGCCAGGAGATCCTTCACCGCGTCCTTGAGGTCCTGCTCCAGCGCCGGGTCCTCCTTGAGCGTCTTCTCCAGGTGCCGGCGGATCTCGTCCTTGACGATGTCCCGGGTCGCCTCGCGGACGAGCTCCTCGGGGCGCAGGAGGTCCCGGGTGCTCTTCACGAGCAGGTCCAGCGGCTCGCCTTCCTGGGGACCGTCCGCCATCGACCGGCCGAGCCGGACCCCCGCCTTAAGACTTCGCTCCGTTCTGCCGTCGTAGGGAGCGGCCGGCGGGTTCCGGGGAGGTGCCGACCCCGCCCGCCCGCGCGACCGATCGCCGGCTCCTGCGCGCCGGAAATCTCCGGCGGCCTTTTGTGTTATACGGCCCTCGGGTCCGCATGTCCGCGCTGAGCAGGCTCGTCCTGCTGCTCGTCGTCGCGACCGCCGCGCTGATGGTGCTCCCCGGCACCTCCCTCGTGAACTCGATCCACGTGAACGGCGCCTCGGACGGGGCCGCGGCGTCCGCCACCGGGACCACGTCGCCCGTTGCCCGCAATCCGCTGCAGGCCGCGGACCTCCGCGCGCGGGCGGCGCTCACCGCGGACGGCGTCCCGTCCTCGGAGCAGCTGCTCCCGTCGTTCGATCCGGCCGTCACCGTCCAGAACGGCCAGATCTCGCCGGGGTCTTCGCTCGCGCCGGAGCCGATGGGCATCGCGGACTACGGGATCTCGGACGTCGACGGGACGAACGTGGGCAGCATCTACTACACCCCGACCGTCAAGGGCGTCCTGCAGCTCGACACGATCAATCTCCAGTACCCCGACAGCTACGGTCCGGACGAGTTCACGAGCCAGCTCAACTCGGTCGCGACCGGCATCACCGTCCAGGGCGACACCCACCTGCAGTTCTGGACGCAGAACGTGATCTACTACTTCGAGTCGGACTCGACCCTCCACCTCGCGAGCGCGATCGTCAACTTCACGGGGACCTCGTTCAACTTCCCGGACGGGACGATCCTCGGCGGCCAGCAGTACATCGACCCCGGGTTCGGCTACTTCTACCCGTACGGGCCGTCGATCTACGCGCCGTCGCCGTTCACCATCGCGTTCTTCACGAACCTGACGGTGCTGTCCGACCACCCCGCGGTCTACTTCAACTACTCCGTGACGAGCGCCGCGGGCACCCAGTCCGGGTCCTACAGCCTCGTCGTCTTCAACGGGACCGTCTCCCCGAGCGCGCTGCCCGCCTTCCAGATCAACGGCGAGGCGCTCGGGGCCACCGGCTACATCCCCAACGACGTGGAGCTCATCCTCGGCGGGGACGGCGGCGGCTCGACCACGAGCGCGCTCGGGATCAGCGGCACCATGAACCTCTACATCCAACCGAACGGCACGACCCGGTACGAGGAGGTCCCCGAGGCGTACGACTTCGGCAGCGAGACCGGCGAGACGATCGAGGACATGGCCGAGTGGGCGTCCGGCGGGTCGAACCCGACGGTCCACTTCGGCGCCGGCCCCTCCGTCCAGCAACCGCTCTGGGGCGTGGCCGGGGCGCCCGCGTTCGGGCACACGACGATCATCTTCGACGTGAGCCCCGCGAACGCCTTCGTCTTCGGATCGATCGGGACCACGTTCGATCCGGACTCCGCGGACTGGGCGTACGTCCCGACGGACGGGATCGCGCACTTCTTCCTGCCGCGCGAGAGCTACTCGTTCGAGGTGCTCCTGAGCGGCTACGACCCGGTCACGCTCTCGAACGTGCGGGGCGGCACGGAAACCGTCACCCTCGCCTCCGATCCCGCCACCGGCATCTACACCCCGCTGTGGGCGCACGGCAACGCCGAGCTGGCCGCGATCTCGCAGAGCGGCGCGGGGACGGTCCGGAACCCCTACGTGCTGGAGAACGGCCCCGTCGTGCCGATGAACCCGCTGTTCGGCCAGTACAACGACTACATGTTCCCCGTCTTCCAGGGCGTGCTGCTGGCGAACACCAACGCCTACGTGGTCGCGTACGACGAGGCGCCGTTCGAGGTCTCGTACTCGCTGGCCAGCGAGCAGTTCTACGCGGGCGTGCTGCCGCTCGACAACCAGCTCTCCTGGTTCCTCGACGGGACGACCCACGTGACGGTGCTCGACAACCTCGACATCGGCGGGTACTTCAGCTACGCGATCTACGGCGGGGCGAGCCTGGTCCTCTGGAACTCGAGCGACGCGCTGATCGCGGCGAACACGTTCGAGGTCGCGAGCGTCGGGATCATCGAGTTCGGCGGGACGGGCAACACGATCTGGGGGAACGTCTTCGAGACCGTGCTGCCGTCGGCCCTCGACCCCGGCTACGTGCTGAACTACGGTGCCCCGGTGGCGCTGTACCTCTACGAAGCGGGCGACCTGATCTACAACAACTACTTCGGCACCGCCTACACGGCGTTCACGCCGGAGTACAACCCGTACGACTGGAACTACACGCCCGAAGTGTGGACCGATCGCTGGAACGTCGTCGAGCAGCCGGCGACCGATGTCAAGGTCGTGAACGGGTTCGCGCTCTCGGGCAGCATCCTGGGGCTATCGTACGAGGGCGGCAACTACTGGTCGAACTACGGGACGCAGAGCGACCCCTACGGGGTCCTGCCGTACGACAACGGCGGGAACATCGGCTACGGCGGGGACCACGTGCCCCTCGAGCCGTTCGCGCTCTACGCGGTGACGTTCACGGAGCATGGCCTGCCTTCGGGCACGCTGTGGAACGTGACCCTCAACGGGATCACCGAGTCGTCCACGCACCGCTCGATCACGTTCTGGGACCCGGTGGGCGTCTACGCCTACACGATCGGGAACGCGGGCGTGTTCGTCCCGCACCCCGCGATCGGCGCCGTCAACGAGACCGGCGTCGCGGAGACCGTGGCGGTCCACTTCACGTAGGGGGCGTGGGGCCGCCGGCCCGGCGGGGCGCCCCGCCCCGACCCGCCGGCGGCCAGAGCCTATATCTCGCCGCCGGCGTCGCCGCGGCGGTGGGCCGGTAGATCAGCGGAAGATCGCTACCTTGGCAAGGTAGAGGTCGCGAGTTCAAAGGGGCGGGAGCGCCGCTCCGCCCGGAGATTCTCGCCCGGTCCACTCCGCCGGCCGCCGGGGGAATCGGCACCTGTCGAGCGCGCGCACCGACACCAAGGCTATCGATTTATACCTCCCGTTTCCTCGCAACGGCCCGTGGAGGCCGAGATCCGCGAGAAGATCGCGGGCGAGGTCGTCCTCTCCCCGCATCCGGGCCGCACGCTGCGGAAGTGGCGCGAGGACTTCGCGATCTCGCAGCGGGACCTGGCGAAGCACCTGCAGACCGTCCCGTCCGTGATCAGCGACTACGAGAGCGAGCGGCGGGTCAGCCCCGGCGCCGCGTTCATCCGGCGGTACGTCGACGCGCTCATCGCCGTCGACGCCGACCACGGCGGCAAGGTCGGCCAGCGCCTCGGGCTCCGGCCGCACTCGGAGGGGATCCTCGGCATGCGCGAGTTCGCGGTCGCGATCCCTTTGAAGGCGCTCTCCGACCGGCTCGACGCGCGGCCGGTGAGCCGCGTCGACCTCCACCGCGACATCCACGGCTTCACGGTCCTCGACGCGCCCCGCGCGATCCTGTCGATCGACGCCTCCCGGTTCGTCGAGGTGTACGGCTGGACGACCCAGCGGGCGCTCATCTTCTCGAACGTGAAGTACGGCCGGTCTCCGATGGTGGCGATCCGGGCGCATCCGCTCAAGCCCGCCGCCGTCGTCTTCGCGAGCCCGGGGCGCATCGACCCCCTCGCGGTCCGCCTCTCGGAGGTGGAGAACATCCCGCTCCTCACCACGTCGCTCGCCGCACCGGCGGTGCTCGAGCGCCTCGAGGAACTCTAACGGAACGCACAGGGGGGGGCACAGATGGAAGCAGGCATCGTGAGCTACGGAGCATACGTCCCGCGCTACCGGATCACGCCCGCGGAGATCGGGCGGGTCTGGGGCTCGGACGGCGAGAGCATGGGCCAGGGGCTCAACGTCGAACGCAAGAGCGTCCCCGCGCCCGACGAGGACACGATCACGATCTCGACCGAGGCAC
>JASHWL010000072.1 GCA_030044105.1 Thermoplasmata archaeon | reverse complement strand
TCCGAGCGCGTCGAGCAGTTTCTTGCGGCGCACGCCGGTCGAGGGCGGATCGTGCGTCACGCAACGAACGACGGGTTGGCTCGCAGCCTGAACGACGGGGTTCGTCTTGCGATCGGCGCGGACGTGCTCGTGCTGCATCAGGACATCGTGCTCCTGTCCCCCACGTGGATCGAGCGGGCCGTGGCCGATTTCGATGGGGATCCGCGGATCGCCGTCGTGACGGGCTACTACGGGATCCCCGCCGTGGGGGAGACCACATTCGCGCAGCGGATCTTTGGGGTCCTCCGCCGGCAGTTCCACGAGCCGGGCTCGCACGGATCCGAGTTCGCGACCTTCTCGGAATTCAAGTGCGATCTGGTTCGCAAGAGCTCGCTCGAGGCGATCGGCGGTTTTCCGGAGCGGTTCCGGATCGCCGGCGAGGACCTCTGGGTCTCGTACTCTCTCCGGGAGCGCGGTCTGCGCATCCTCAAGGACTACTCGTTGCCGTGTGTGCAGCGATTCACCGGCGATGCTCTCTCGGTGCGGGGCAACCTCCGGAAGGAGTTCCTCTTCGGGAAGGTCATCGCCGGCACGCTGCTTCGATTCCGGCACCGGGTGGCGCGCGGCCTCCAGGCGGCCGCCTACTCGCGGTCCCGGTCGCTGAACCGCGCCTCGCAGCCGATCGTCGTGCTGGGCGCGATCGTCCTTCTCGCTCTCGCCCTGCTGTTCGGAGACTGGGAGTTCTGGGCCGCGCTGGCGGTGCTGATCGTCGGTCGGTGGGCATACTACGTGGCACGGCTCGCGCCCGGACTGCGTCGACTGATCCCCACGGGAGGGCGGGCGCTCTGGGAGAGCCTCGCCGGCGCGGCCCTCGGGCTCGCCTCGGACGTGACCTACTCCGCCGGGGTGGCGGTGGGCCTGCTGCGGTGGAGCCGCGGCCTCGGGGTCTAGGGGGCGCCGGTCGGCGGGACCCCCGCCTCCGGGGCCGGTACGGGGTGCGCCGCCCGGACCCGAACGCGGAGGACGGGCGGCGGCCGAGCCCGCTCGAGCAGACCCTGTACCTGGAGCAGCAGTACGACCAGGACGGTGCCCCACGTCGCCATCGCGAAGGCGGTGCCCAGCGGCGGGAGTTGCTCGACCGAGAACCACCGACCGAGCGAATGCGACAGGGTCAGGCTGGGCAGGAAGAACGACGTGCCGTTGATGCTGAAGACACAGTCCGTGACGAGCAGCCCCGAGAGGAGACCGTAGACCACCCAGGAGGTTCTGCGGCGCGCGACCTCGAGGGCGAGGAATGGCATGACCCAGATCAGGTACTGCTCGTTCACGGTCCGATAGACGAGGTAGAAGATCAGGAGTCCGACGACCGCAGTGTCGATCCAGACGGTCTCGTCGCGACCCCGCGCGCCGGCTCGGCCGATCAGCCACCCGGCGACCATGGCCAGGCCCACGATGAGGATGAGCAGTTCCGGTACGAAGTCCGAGCCGCCCGGGACCAGCGAGGGCGCGAGGTTCGAGAGGTAGCTCCAGATCGAGAGCGACTCGGTGCCCGGCGTCCCGCGGGTCGGTCCGGTCACCCCACCGATGTAGGCCGACGCGTCCGTGAGCAGAAAAGGAAGGGAGATCGCGCCGACCACCGCCACCATCGCGACGAGAGATCGAAGGGCGTCGCCGCGAGGTCGGCGGCTCCAGTAGGCCGCGACCACGGCGAGGGCGATGACGACCGGAAAGTACTTCGTCGCGACGCTGAGGCCCCACAGGACACCGGCCCATAGGGCGTGGCCATCGAGGTAGAGCAGGGTACCGAGGATGAGGAAGTAGGTCGCGATGATATCGAACTGTCCCCAGACGCTCGAGATCAGGATCACGAACGGATTGAGGAAGAACAGCCCGGCCGCATAGCCGGCCAGATCCGGGCGGTGCAGCCGGACTCGGACGATTCGATACAGAAGCACCGCGGTGAGGAAGTCGAACACGACCAGCGGCGCCTTCACGAACGTGGCGAAGAGCCAGTCGACGACGAGCGGAGTCCCCAGATTCGTGGATTTCCCGAGGATCGCCGATGCCTGCGTCGCGGTGATCGGATGCACGCCGATGGCCGGCGCGAGGATCCGGTACAGCCCGTCGGTGACCGCGAGGAACCCGCCCCAGACGGGCGGGTACGAGTACGTGTACGCGGCGCCCCCGTACAGACCGCCCCCCGAATAGATCCGGTTCCCGGTCAGATACCACACGTACACGTCCCAGGGATGGGCGCTCAGCGGGAGGAGCGCGATCCGGACCGCCAGCCCGGCGATCAGGATCCACCGGATCGGACGGAGGTCCTCGAGACCGACGTAGCGTCGAACTCGGTCGAGCCACTCGCGGAGGCCGAGGTACGGGGCGGACGGCACGCTCGGTCCCCTCTCAGAACCTCAGCATGCCCGGGAGGCACGCTCCCCGATCGGCTCCCTCTTGGTCATGGCTGGCCCCGACGGACCGCGGACGAGGCGTCTCGGAGCATAAGGCCGAGTCGGCGGAGCGCCGCACCCGGACCCGCGCGGCGCGGAAGGAGGCGGGGGTGCTCGATGAATTCGAGCAACGGCCGCGCCGACCGCGCGGGATCGAATCGGTGGGCTCGGATTTCGGCGAGATGCGTGCGAGCGGCAGCGAGCAGATCCGGCTCCCGGCGCAGTCGTACGAACCATGCCGCGAGGGAGGGCGCGTCGTGGTACTCGAAGCCCCCTCCGCCCCCGATCACGTCGCGCGCGTACTCGTCCCGGCCGGGGCTCAAGATCGGCAGTCCCGCGCCCAGCGCGTCGACCACCCGCGTTCGGGCGCTCAGCTCATCCTCCACGGAGGGCGAACTGATCGCGAGCGCGACGTCCGACGCCCGATAGAAATCCAGTCGCTGGCTGAACGGGACCAATCCCACGAACTCGAAACAGCGGGCGTTCCGGCCCGACGCGAGCGTTTTCCGAACCCGCTCGACCTGATCCGGCTGCCGCGGATTTCCCCCCAGTACTGTCACCTGGAGTCCCACGGCATCGGACGGGTCCAGCGAATTCACGGCGTCGGCCAGCACCGAGTAGTCGTACCATGGGAGGAACGCGCCGGCCAGGAGAACGACGAGTCGGTCCGGGGTCGGGGCCCTCGGGCCCGAGCCGCTTCCGACGACAGTGTCCGGGGAAGGGGTCATCCTCACGACCTGGACCAGAGGATCGAGCCGATCCAAGATGGGCGAAGAGAGTCGGCCCGAAGCCGCGAGCAGTCCGATCAGGTAGAATCGCTCCCGCTCCGTGGTGGTGAGGTAGAGATCGCCGTAGCCGAACGAGCCGAGGCAGAGGTCGACCAGCGAGGCGGGTGTCCAGCCGCGGG
>JASHWL010000071.1 GCA_030044105.1 Thermoplasmata archaeon | reverse complement strand
CCGATGCACGCGCCGGAGGGTCCGCAGTCACCCCTCGAGTTCCGGAGCGTTCGGGATCCGGAGGATCTCCGAGAGCTCGCGGGTGGGGGGCTCTCCGCGACCTTCGATCCCTTCCTGCCGTCGTTCGCGGGTCAGATCCTCGCGGCCGGGGGGACCGCGGAGGCCGGCCGGCGCGGCGATCGGCTCGACGCCCTGCTCCTGTTCGTCGCCGCCGAGCGCCTTGGGACGGCCTTTGCACGCGTTCCGCCCGACCTCGGCGTGATGGGATCGCGGGTCGCTCCGGGGGACCTGTTCGTGGAGCACGCCGTGCCCGGCATCCGGGAAACGCTCGACGTGCTCCGGTTCGATCTGGAGCGCCACCCGTCAGGGCATGCCCTGCGACACTCCGTGCGAGTCGCCGACCCGCGCGACCGGGACGCCCTGTCCGCGATCGCGGATCCGTCCTTCCTCGCGCGTCGGTGGACGGACGCTCTCTGGGCCGGCGGCGAGACCGCCTTCGTCGCCGAGGTCGACGGGAGGATTGTGGGGACCGCCTGGGCCGGCCGCGCCGGTCCGTTCGGCCGAGTCCACTCGCTCTGCGTGAGTCCCGGCTACCGGCGCCTGGGCATCGGCGCGGACCTTCTGGAGGCCCGACTTCGGTGGCTCCGGGCCGAGGGGGCTCGGGAAGTCGTCACCGAGATCGCGATCGACAACCTGCCATCGCTCGCGATCACCCGGCACGCGGGGGGCGCTCCCATCGGTCGGATGTACCGGGCACGCTGGGAGCGGGCGGCGTGAACGATCGGCTCAGGTGCGCGGCGCCCCGCACTTCGGGCAGACCGTCGCCGTGGAATCCATCAGCGTCCCGCAGTACGCGCACGGCACCTTGACGGTCTCGCGGATCACGATCTGCTGCACCGCCGGCTGACCGCCCGGGACCAGGTTCACGGGCGGAGGCTGGAACGTCCGGGCGAACGCCGGCGCGCCCGGGGCCGCGTGCTGCGGCAGCGACGCGTTCGCGAGGCCCGGCCGCGAGCGCCGCCGCGCGCGGACCGCGACCAGCACCAGGATCGCGATCACGACCACCACGACCACGACGATCAGCACGACGAGGGTCTCCGAGAAGCCGCCCGAGGAGGACGAGGGCGTCGGTGGGGCCGAGGCCGCGGTGAGCGGGAAGCTCGTGTGCGTGTCCGAGAGCGTGTCGGTCCACGTGAACCCGCCCGAGGAGCTCGAGTCCTGCTCGGTGTACTGGTAGCCGACGATGTAGCCGGTCGACGGGTCGAAGTAGGCGACCCAGGTGTATGTCGCGGTGAAGATCCCGTAGATGTCGTTCCGCTGGTAGGAGCCGTTGCCCTCGGCCCGGATCGTGACCACATAGCCGGTCGGGCTGCTGGCCATGGGGTACGCCGCGGCGACCGCGTCGACCGTGAGCGGCGAGTTCAGCAGGGTCACGCCGCCGCCGACCCCGACGGTGTTGTTGACGTAGAACCAGACGAACGGGTTCGTGTAGCCGGTCTGGTTGTCGGTCCCGTTGACGTACAGGTACGACTGGTACGAGAAGCCGAACCAGCCGTGCTCGCCGGAGAACTCCGACTGCCCCTGGTTGTTGGACCAGTTGCCGGTGCTCGCGTAGTGGGTCGCGACCGACCCGTTCCCCGCGACCGCCCCGACGGAGATCGACCCGTTGATGAAGTCGTGCTCGGTGTACCCGGTGTAGTTCCCGTAGCCGTTGTCGAGCACGATCTCCTCGCTGTAGGTCAAGGAGTCGCCGGCCCGGGGCACATAGTGGCTGACCGGCGCGGCCGGGGACTGCGCGAGCGCGGGGGACGCGAGCGCCAGCGCGAGCCCGAGCACGGCGAGCAGGAGGAGCACTCCCGTGATCGGACCGGTCTTCATCCGCCACCTCCCGCGAAGCCGCCCCCGCCGAAGGCGTGGACGGGCGCCGCGTGGAACCCTCCGATCCCGCTGAACGTGGAGAAGTACATCCCGTGGACCAGGAGCACGGGGACCCATATCGGGTGCGGGAAGTACGTGTACCCGCCCGTCCCCGGGACCCGGGCCGCGGCGGCCGTGGAGTCGAGCTCGCTCACGGAGCGCACCTGGATCCCGTGCACCATCCGGACCGCGAGGGTGATGAGCGCCGGCTGGGCCATCGGCCCGGTGCGCTGCCCGACGATCTCGTACGCCTTCTCGACCAGGCTCAGGGTCTCGTTCGCCTCGAGGACCGGGATCGCCGCCAGAATCGCGGAGGCGACCAGCGGGTACTGCAGGTAGGTGGCCATCCCGCGTGCGATGATCGCGAGCTTCGGGCTGACGGTGTCGATCGGGATGTCCGACACCGCGAGGTACGCGGAGGAGAGCTCCGTGTCCTCGGAGGTCGCGAACCCCCAGCTCGCGAGCAGCGCCCGGACCTGGCCGAACCGCGCGCTCACCTCCTCGTACGGGCGGTTGAGGATCGCGAGGAGCGCGGCCGCTTCGTACGACATCGTCTGGGTCCGGAAGTGCTGGAGCTGGTCGAGGGCGAAGGTCCCGTCTTCGCGCCGCCCGGAGAGGAGCACGGCGGCGACTCCGAGGGCCGCCGCGGCGGGGAGACCGGCGCGCAGCACCTGCTTCTGGAGCCCGGGGAGCTCCTGCATCGCCGAGGCGAGATCCATCGTCGCGAGGACCTCCGCCGCCATCAGGCGGTTCTCGACGTTGGGCGAGAGCCGCTCGATCGCGTGGTAGGCCTGCAGGAACGCGGCGAGCCGCGCGGCCGGATCGCCGCCGGCCTTCGCGATCCCGATCGCGACCGCCCACAGGTAGAGCGGATCGAGACCGGGCAGGCCCGCGGCGAGGGCGGCGGCGGACCGCGCGCCCTGGTCGGCGATCGCGGCGAGCTCGGTGTCGATCTGCGCGGCCTCCGTCCAGTACGAGGCGAAGTCCGTGTCGGACACCCGGTAGAGCCGCGCGTCGAGGTCGCGGAGCGCGAGCTGGCCGGGGCCGGTGAGCGCGACGAAGCCGGCGCCGCAGGCGACCGCGCCCTCGACCGTCGCCTGCTGCGCGAGCAGCGCCGAGAACTGCTGCTGTCGCTGCGCGAGGTCGGCGTCGAGGCCCCGGAGCCGGTCGCTCTCCTGCTGCACGGCCGCCCGGTCCGCGGCCTGCCGGTCGGCGGACTCGAGCTTGAACAGGAACGACTGCGTGTGCTGGGACCGGTCGGCGAGGTCCGAGGCCTCCGCGGCCCGGGACGCGCTCTCCTGCGCGATCGCGGCCTGGTCGGCGCTCAGCGCCTGGACCGCCTGGCGGGCCTGCGCGAGCTCGTCCGGCGTGAGTCGCGCGATGAGGCGGAGCTCCTGGAGCCGGTCGAGGTCCGGGTCGGCGAGCGGCGTCGAGACCGTGCGTGCGTTGACCTCGGCGAGGAAGGTCGCGACGTCCTTGCACGAGGCCATGTCAGGGGTCGAGGAGCCGGAACGTGGTATATAAGGACTGGTCGGCGAGCGCGTTCCGGATCTCGAGGTCGAGCCCGTCGCCCGCGCGCACGACGCGCGCGATCGGGTCGGAGGCCAGCGCGCGCGTGAGGAGGGCCGCGAGCCGATGCTTCCGGGAGCCGCCCTCCCCGAAGCGTCGGCGGCGTTCCGCGTCGATCTGCTCGAGGGCGAACAGGAGGTCCGCGAGCGAGCGGTACATCTGGTCCTCGATCTTCTCGACGACGCCGGCGCGGTCCACCACGACCGGCTCGATCCCCTCGAGGTCGACGAAGAACATCTCCCCCGAGGGCGCGACGACCGCGTCCTTGTCGGGTCCCACGTCCAGCAGGTCGAGGCCGACCACCCGGTCCGGCGTCGGTCCGGCGGCGAGCGTGCGGGCGAACAGGGTCAGGACCGCGACGCTCGTCCGGAGGAAGCGGGTCTCGAACTCGAGGCACCGGCCGTCGTCGGTGAGCGCGAACCGGTCGAACAGGTGGCGCGCGTCGTCCGCGACCGTGGTCCGGGAGTGGACCGCGATGCGCACGTTCGAGGGGACGAGCCGGAGCTCCTGGACGATGGGACCGCGGAAGGCGCGGTACCAGTGGAGCGACCGGATCCGGGTCTCCAGGTCCTCCGGCAGGTACGCGACCTTGACGACCGGGGCGATGCGGAACCCGGCGATCGAGGTCGGGTCCGCGCGCTCCGAGAGCCGGAGCGCGATCTCGGCGTGGCCCATCCCCTGCCCTCCGTACGGCGAGCCCCGCAACCAGACCTCGCCGGTGATGAACCGGTCGGGCTCGCCGACCGGGGTCGGCACCTTCGGGGCGGAGAGACCGCCGCGGACGCCCTCGAGGGGGGTCAGGCCCGCGACGGTCGCACGCTCGAGCCGGCGCGCGGAGAACGGCTCCGCGGCCGAGCCGATTCCCTTCACCGACAGGTAGAACGCGGTCCCGTCGAGCGTCGCGACCGGGTCCGGCGCGATCGCGCCACGGTTGTCGTCCTCGATGAACTCGCGGACCGCGAGCGGCGCCTCGTCGACGAGCCCGGTCATCGCGGGCGGCAGGAAGAACCGGTCGAGCGCGTCCAGCGTCGGGTCCGCGAAGCGCCGGTTCGTGAGAGTGCGAGCGCGGTACTCCGCCAGATGGAGCGGTTGTCCGGGCAGCCGCATCGCGCCTCCGACCCCTCACCCCAGGCCGCGCGGGAAGACGCGACCGGGGAGGGGGCGTGCGCGCTCAGGTCGCCTCGTAGTAGTACTCCCGCTGCGCCTTCTGCTCCCGGTCCAGCGCCGAGCCCTCCCGGTTGATGCGCGGACGCAGCGTCTCCGCATCCCGCCGGAAGGTGACGCCGATGTCGGCCAGGAGCCGGTTCATCCCCTCGCGCATCGGGAACGGCCCGTCGCCCCGCCCCGCCGTGCCGTCCGGCGCGTCGGACCGGAAGACCATCAGCTCGTCGCACGCGAGGTCGAGGAAGTAGACGTCGTGGTCGACCACGAGCGCGCAGACCGCCTGGCGCTCCACCTGCCGCCGCACGAGCCGGGCCATCGCCATGCGCTCGTCGGCGTCGAGGTAGGCCGACGGCTCGTCGAGCAGGTAGAGGGTCGCGACGCGCGCGAGCGCGAGCGCGACCGCCGCGCGCTGGAGCTCGCCGCCCGAGAGGTCCGGGAGCGCGACGTCGAGGATCTCCTCGAGATGGAGGCCGGGGACCAGCTCGCGCTCGAACAGGCGGCCGTCGAAGGTCGGGTCGCCGGCGAGGGCCGCCGATCGCTCGCGCAGGCTCGCGGGCTGGTTCGCGCGCAGGTACTGAGGCTTGTAGCTCACGGTCACGCCGGGCGGCGGCGTCCCGATCGTCGGGGCCTCCACGCCCGCGAGGAGGCGGACGAACGTCGTCTTTCCCGTCGCGTTCGGGCCCACCACGCCGACGGTCTGGCCCTTCGCGAGCTCGCCTCCGCCGACCGTGAGCCGGAAGTTCGGGAACTCCTTGACGAGCTCCGGGAAGGTCACGAGCGGCGTCGTCCGCGCGGCCGGCTTCGGCGGGTGCGCGACGAAGCGCACCCCCTCGGTCCTAAAGCGCACGTTCTCGTCCTTGAGGTAGCCGGTGAGGTAGGTGTTGATCGCCGAGCGCATCGGCAGGGGGTGGCTGATCACCCCGAACGCCGCGGGCTCGCCGTAGATCAGGTGGGCCTGGTCCGCGAGGTAGTCGAGGAGGGCGAGGTCGTGCTCGACCACGATCACGCTCTTCGACTCGCCGAGCCGCCGGATCTGCCGGGCGACCTCGAGCCGGTGGACGATGTCGAGGTAGCTGGACGGCTCGTCGATGAGGTAGAGGTC
>JASHWL010000010.1 GCA_030044105.1 Thermoplasmata archaeon | reverse complement strand
CGTCGTCTCGCACCTTGAGCAGCGGGTCGAACTCCTCGTTGAGCCGCTTCAGGCGGAGGAGCAGCGGCACCAGCGCCGGCACGTCCGCCGCCCGGGCCGGCCGCAGGTGGATCGGGATCGTGGGGGTCTCGCTCGGTCCGCCGGGGCTCGTGCCGGTCTCGCTGCTCGCGCTCATGCCTCGTTCCGTCCCTCGAGCGACTTCAGGCTCGGCATCGCCGGGGTCAGCCGGGCGCGGGCGAGCGCCCGGACCAGGCGGGCCGACCGGCCCATGATCGCGCGCGCGCGCTCGAGGAACTCGTCATGGGTGCGACGGCGCCCGGCGATCCCGAGCGCGACCGTCGCGTCGCCGACCGCGGCGGCGAGGTGCGGGAACACCTCGACCTCCTCCATCGTCGGCAGGATGTGCGAGGGCGAGAGCCCCTTGTCGGCCGCGTGGCGCGCGAGCTCCTTTGCGGCGGCAATCACGATCTCGTCGGGGATCGAGCGCGCGCGAGCGTCGAGCACGCCGCGGAACACCGCGGGGAAGATCAGCGAGTTGTTGACCTGGTTCGGGAAGTCGCTGCGACCGGTCGCCACGATCGCCGCGCCCGCCTCGCGGGCGACCTCGGGCCAGATCTCGGGGACCGGGTTCGCGAGCGCGAAGACGATCGGGTCGCGGGCCATCGCGCGGATGTGCTCCGGGCGGACGGTGTTCGGGTTCGGGGTCGAGGCGGCGAGCAGCACGTCCGCCCCCGCGAGCGCGGCCGCGAGGTCACCCTGGCGCCCGCCGCCGTTGGTGCGGAGCGCGAGGCGGTACTTCCACGGGTTCCGGAGCATCAGCTCGTCGACGTCGTCCCGCTCCGCATCCAGGATCCCGTGCTGGTCCACGAGCGTGAGGCGCGCGGGGTCGTGGCCCAGCGCGAGGAGCAGGCGGGCCGTGACGAGGTTCGCCGCGCCGGCGCCGAGGAGAACGGTCCGCGTCGTCGCGACGGAGCGGTGCGTGAGCGTGAGCGCGTTGAGCAGGCCCGCGATCGTGGCAGCCGCGGTCCCGAGCTGGTCGTCGTGCCAGACCGGGATCGTCAGGCGCTGCTGCAGCGTCTCGAGGATCCCGAAGCACTTCGGCGACGCGATGTCCTCGAGGTTGATCCCGCCGAACGCGGGGGCCAGGCTCTCGACGACCCGCACGAACTCGTCCGGCGTCTTCGCGCTCACCGGCAGCGGGACCGCGTCGACCCCGCCGAGCCACTTGAACAGGAGCGCCTTCCCCTCCATGACGGGGAGCGCGGCCTGCGGGCCGATGTCGCCGAGCCCGAGGACGCGGGAGCCGTCCGTCACGATCGCGATCGTATTCCAGCGCCCCGTGAGATCGAACGCGAGCTCGGGGTCCGCCTGAATGCGGCGCGAGACCTCGGCGACGCCGGGCGTGTACCAGAGCGCGAAGTCGCGCAGCGAGCGGACCGGCACCTTCGGGACGGTCTCGACCTTGCCCTGGTAGAAGCCGGACAGAGCGACCGCCCGACGTCCGAGCGCCTTGGTCTGTCCCTCGCCGCGGGTCCCGGCCGAGCGGCGGGGCCGCGTCGTCCGTCGGGCCGGTCGGCCGTCGTCGACCGGCGCGGCGGAGCTCTCGGCCATGAGGACGTCCCGGCCAGCGAGGCCGGCGGTATAAATGATTTCTCGGAGACGTAGGGCGAGTTCGGCGATTGTCGGAATTTCCCTCGGGCGCGCGGGGCTGGCCAATCCGGCGCCGGGCCCCGAGCCTAAATACCGGTCCGGCCGATGCCGCCGTCGAGTCCATGGCGGCCGCCGCTCCGACGCTCCCGCATCCGTTCCACCGCCCGCCGCGATCGGGCGCGGCTCCGCTCGTCGGTCCCCGGGAGCTGGCGCAGCTGCTCGGGGGATCCTCCCCGCCCTACCTGCTCGACGTTCGATCCGAGAGCGAGCGACGCCTCGCCCGGCTCCCCCGAGACCACCACCTTCCGATCGATGCGCTGCCGGCGGGCCTCGCCGGGCTCCCGCGCGACCGACCGATCGTCGCCTACGACCAGTACGGCGCGCGCGCCCGCCAGGCTGCCGAGTTCCTGCAGGGGCGGGGGTTCCCGCTCGCGGTCGCGCTCGAGGGCGGCATCGACGAGTACGCCCGGGTCGCCGACCCGGCGATCGCCCGCTACGATCTCGAGGACGGGACCCTCGACCTCCTCGTCCGTCAGATCCCACGGCCCGAGACCGGATGCCTCGCCTACTTCCTCGGCGACCCGGTGGAGCGCGTCGGCGTGCTGGTCGACCCGGGGATCTCGATCGACCCGTACCTCGCGCTCCTGAGCGAGGGGGAATGGAAGCTCGCCGCGATCGTCGAGACGCACACCCACGCGGACCACCTCGCCGGCCACGCGCGCCTCCACGAGGCGACCGGCGCTCCGATCTTCGTGAGCCACCGCTCCCCGGCGGCCTATCCGCACCGGAGGCTCGAGGAGGGGAGCGGCCTCCCGTTCGGCCGCGAGGAGATCTCCGTGCTCGAGACGCCGGGGCACACCCGGGACCATCTCACTCTCCGCGTCCGCGACCACATCTTCACCGGGGACACGCTCCTCCTGGGCTCGTGCGGTCGCACCGACCTGGGCGACGGCTCACCCGACCTCCTGTGGGAGAGCCTCACCGAGAAGCTCCTCAAGCTCCCGCCGCAGACCGAGGTGTACCCGGCGCACTACGGGTCCCGGCACGCGCTCCCGGACCGGTACGTCTCCTCGCTCGGCTTCGAGCGCGCGGTCAACGAGGCGCTGCTCCAGCCGACCCGCGAGGCGTTCCGCGTCTACATGACCGAGGGGTGGCCGCC
>JASHWL010000070.1 GCA_030044105.1 Thermoplasmata archaeon | reverse complement strand
GAGGCGTGCGTGGTGTGCGGTCGCCGCTTCGACTCCGCGACCACGCTGCGCCGGCACTCGGCGCGCGCCCACGGGGCGTAGGGCGGGCGCGAAGCTATCCCTCGACGGTCGTAGCGGGGAGGTCGCGGGTCCCGGGAGGAGCGCATGGTCGACATCGACTGGCCGAGCGTCGCGTTCTGGACCGCGCTGAGCACCTGGGCGCTCGCGACCGGCACGCTGCTCTTCCTCTACCTGCAGACGCGCCAGGCCCAGATCCTCAACGGCGCGAACGCCGTCATGGCCCTCCGCGACAAGTTCGACTCGACGCGGCTGCGCTCGGTGCGCCGGCACATCGCGGAGCGGCTGCTGAAGCAGGCGCACGGGGACATCGCGAGCATCGAGGTCGTGACGTTCTTCGAGCTGATCGGGACCCTCACGCACCGGAAGATCCTCGACGAGGACCTGGTCTGGGAGGCGTTCGGCAGCTGGATCACCTCGTACTGGTGGGCGCTCCGCCATCCGGTCGACTGGGTCGCGCAGATCCGCACCGACCTCGGGGACCCCCTCGTGTTCCACGAGTTCGAGTGGCTGAACGACCGCGTGATCTGGCTCGACCGGCGCGCGCTGGCCCGGGTCGGCACCCAGACCGCCGGGGACCCCGGCGAGGAGTCGAACCGCATCCTCCGTCGGGAGGCTCTGCTCGAGTCGATCTGACCGGGCGCCCTAGCGCGCCCGCTCGAACGCCCCGAGCCACGCGTGGCCGGCGACCTCGGGCATGTTGGTCGCGAACCGGCCGGCGCGGATCCACCGGACCTTCCAGCCGGTGCCGAAGCTCGCGGCGAGCTCGGCCTCGGTCACGCGCCGGGGGCCTCCCCAATCGGCGGGCTCCCGGTCGCTGAAGCAGAGGACGAACAGGCGGCCGCCGGGGCGGAGGGCCGACCGGATCGATCTCGCGTAGCGGGTCCGGTCCTCGTCGGAGAACGTGTGGAAGAGTCCGCAGTCCGTGACCGTGTCGAACCGCTCGCCGAGCGCTTCGAGCTCGAGCGCGCTGCCGATGCGGAAGTCCACCGGGGCCCGGCGCGTCGGTCCCTTCGCGCGGGCCCTCCCGATCGCGGTCGGAGACAGGTCGACCCCCCAGGTCTCGTGCCCGTGCTCGGCGAAGAAGTAGGCGTTCTCGCCCGTGCCGCAGCCGACGTCCAGCACGCGGCCGACGACCTCGGAGGCCTCCTCGAGCCGGACGAGCTCGGGCTGCGGCCGTCCGATGTCCCACGGGGGTCGGCCCTCCCGATACGCCTGGTCGAAGAAGCTCACGTCGCGTCGAGGAGTCCCGCGCCTTAAGGGCCGCGGGCGCCGCGGGCGGCCGACCGCCCCTCCCGCAGGCTTAACGAAGCGGGCCCGCTGCGGGGGGCCGGTCATGGCCCCCTCGCCGCTCCCCACCTCCGCGCCGGATCTCACCGGTCCCGTCTCGATCGTCGATTGGCCGATCGCGGCGGCGGGCACGCGCCGCGCGAAGAAGCCGCACACGCTCGCGCACGTCCACCTCGAGGTCGACCTGCGGCACGAGCGGTTCGAGGAGCCGAAGGTCCCGATCCTCCGCCAGTTCGAGCAGCTGTTCCGCGAGCGCTCCGTCGTCGAGGGGGCGGACCTCCTCCGGCTCGCGGCCGGGGCGCTGCACGCGTTCGCGTCCCGGGGCTTCAACCGGGTCGATCACTGGGAGATCCAGCCCGGCGGTTGGCTGCCGCTCCCGGAGCCGACCCACCGCTCGATCGCCGAACCGGTGGGCCACCTGCTCCGCGCCCTCGCGAGCGACGCGTGGCGGCCGCAGGCCAACGCGCACGAATTCTCCGTGCGCCTTTCCGGCCCGGCCCGGATGCAGGCCGACCTCACCGTCCGCCGGGTGCACCGCGAGCGCGGCCACTCCCTGTCGGTCGATCTCCGGGGGGTGTTCTCCGAGCGCGACCTCACGGCCGTCGCACGGGCCCTCCGCGAGCGCGTCCCGGTGCTCCGCTCGCGCGTCACGGAGTACCGCTACGCGGCGGCCCCGCGTCGCTGAGCCCGCCCCGTTCCGCGGAGAGTACATATCTCGGCACGGGGTGCCCGGCCCGGGAGGCGGACCGACCGTGGCACAACCCCCCGCGACGCAGACCCAAGTGCTCGATCAGAAGGGCGTGGGACGGCTCGGCATCGGCGCCGGGCTCGGGTTCGCGGGCGCGCTCTGCGCGATCGTGCTCCCGCTCGCCTTCCTCTTCCTGGTGGCCGAGCATCCCGGCGGCTACTTCACCTTCAGCTCCACGCTGGTCCAGTCGACGAGCATCCTGGTGCTCGTGGGCGCGCTCCTCCTCCTCTTGTCGCTGTTCTTCTACCGGCGCAGCTTCTCCGCGCTGCGGAAGGTCGATCGGCGCTTCGTCGCCGCCTCGGTGCTCTGCATCATCGGCTCGCTCGGGTTCCTGCTGCTCCTGGTGACGGCAGCGATCGTGATCGGCAACTCCGCGAGCCTGCTGGCCTGCGCGCACGGCAAGCCGAGCCACGCGCTCTCCTGCCTGGAGAGCGGCCAGCCGTTCGGCGCGATCACGGGCACGATCGGGTTCGTGCTCGGATGGCTGGGCGGCCTCGGCATCGTGCTGGGCCTGTTCCTCGCGGGGAGCCGGTTCCACGCCGGTGCGCTCCGCGGGTCCGCGGTGTTCTACACGCTGCTGCTGCTGATCCTGCTCGCCCCGTTCGTCGGGCTGCTCATCACGATCCCGGACCTGGGCTACCTCATCCTGCTCGCCCCGATCTTCGCGATCCTCGCCCCGGCCCTCGCGCTGGCCGGCAGCAATCGCACGCGGACCGCGCTCGGATCGACCTGAGGCGCGCGGCTACCGGCGGACGACGACCTGCACGTCGGTCCGGGCCCACGCCGCCGCGACGCGCCACGGGTCGGTCCGGTACACCTCGCGGTAGGTGCCGACGGACCGGATCGTCCGGTCACGCTTGCGCCAGCGCAGCCAGTCGGTGACGCCGTGGTAGACGACCGCCGGCGAGACCAGGTCCGGATCGAACACGACGCTCGCGACCGTGGCGGCCGGCCAGGTCCGCACGCGGATCGGGCCCTCGGAGCGCGCGGCGCCCCGGATCTCGATCGCGACCTGCCAGCTGCGCGTTCCCGGCTCGCGGAAGATCCACTGGCCGGTCCGCAGCCCCCGCGCGCGAGCCCATGCGGCCACGCGGTCGAACTGGGCGCGGATCTTCCGCTCGCTCCACGGCCCCTTCCATGCGAGCGTCGCCACGCGGACGGCGGGCACGCGCTTCATGCGGAACTCGACCTGCACGGGCGCCCCGAGCCGGGAGGCGGCGCTAGCACTTAGATTCGGCGGCCGGCGCCGGGGAACGCCGCCGGCCGGAGACCGGCCGACGGCGCGGGAACGGGTTCACTCCGGGGTTGCGGCCTCTTCCGGGGTCTCCTGCAGGGGCACGCTGGTCGCGTACGCGGTGCCGCGCCGGAGGTAGCCGATGGTGACGTCCGCGCCGACCGGGAAGTTCGAGAGCGCCCCGACCAGGTCGCGCACGCTGTGCACCTCGGTCGGCCCGACGCGCGTCACGACGTCGCCGGCCTTGAGGCCGGCCTTGTGCGCGGGCGAGCGGGGGACGACCTCGCCCACGAGGAGCCCCGAGTTCGGCGCGAGGCCGTACCGGTGCGCGATCTCGGGCCGCAGCTCCGCGACCGTCACGCCCATCCACGGCCGGACGACCCGGCCCTTCGAGCGCAGCTCGTCGGCGATCCGGGCGACCGCGTGGATCGGGATCGCGAAGCCGACGCCCTGGGCGAACGGGATCATCGCGGTGTTCACGCCGATGACGCCGCCCGAGAGGTCCACGAGCGGGCCGCCGCTGTTGCCGGGGTTGATCGCCGCGTCGGTCTGGATGAGCCCCTCGAAGACGAAGTCGGAGCCGGGGAGGGGCCGGCCGAGCGCGCTCACCACGCCGGTCGAGACCGTCGGCCCGCCGGGGAGGCCGAGGGTGTTCCCGATCGCGAGCACCATCTGGCCGACGCGGAGATCCTCCGAGCGGCCCAGGCGGGCGGCGGCGAGACCGGGGGCGTCGACCTTGACCAGCGCGATGTCGGTGACGGCGTCGCCGCCGACGACCTCGCCCGCCAGCTCGCGGCCGTCGGGGAGCGTCACCTTGAGGCGGGCGGCGCCCTCGACCACGTGCTGGTTCGTGACGAGGTAGCCGGCGGGGTCGATGACGAACGCCGTCGCCTGCGCCTGGGCGCCCCACGGCTCGCCCCAGCGGCTGCGCCGCTGGAGCCGGAGGCTCTCGACGGAGACGACGGACGGGCCCACCGCGGCGATCGCGGCGGTGATGCGACCCTCGAGGTCAGTGAGCGGGATCGACATCGTCCCTCCTAGGCCGACCGGGCCCCGGCCCGGTGGCGCAGCGGACGGGGGCCCGCCGGTGGCGAGATCGGCAGCGGCTCGAGCGGGAGCGGGAACGGAGCGTCCATCGCCCTACTCCTCCAGGAGCGCCGAGAGCTTGCCGTACAGCGCCTCGAGCTCCTTCTCCTTCTTGCGGCCGCCCTGCCAGCGGGCGTCGACGATCTCGACGAGCACCTCGGCGACCTGGTCGAGCCAGGGCCCCTCGCGCGCGTCGAACCGCTTCTTCAGCTTCTCCCGCAGCAGCTCGTTGTAGGCGCGGTACGCCGACCACACCCACGGGCCGTAGTGTCCGTGTTCCTCTCCGAATCCTTCGTGGTCCCGGTGCGTCATGGTTCTCTTCTTCGGGCCTCGTTCGGTCCGAGCGACGTACGGCGGGGTCGAGGATATTGAGCGGGTCGAGGCCGAGCCGGTCACACGCCGGGGACCGCGCCCCTGGCCCGCCCCGCCGGTGCGGTGGCGAGCGCGTAAGCGACGGGTTAAATCGGGTCCGGCCGCTAGAGTGCCCGATGTCCGGAGCGAAGGAGGACCCGACGGTCACCGGGCGGCTCGACGACCGGGTCATCGTCACGCTCCACGAACTCCATGGCCGCATCGCCTTCAGCGGCCTCCGTCGGGCGCTGGGCGCCCACCCCGAGGCCCTCGCGCGCTCGCTGCGGCGGCTCGAACGCGAGGGATTGATCGAGCACGCCGCGGGGGGCTACCGCGCGCTCGCGCCCGAGATGCCCGCGGCCCCGGCGCTCACCGACGATCTCCGGCCCCTCGCCCGCGTCGAGCTCCCGCTGGGGACGACGCACGACTCGGTCGTCGGCCGCCTCTCGGGACGATGGTTCGGGAGCCTCCGCTGGGTGGGCGTGATCGAGGGCGGCCGCGGACCCTTGCTCGCCTGGGCGCGTCGGGACGGCTCCGGGTACGTGCTGCTCGGGGTCCGGGCCGGCCGGCTCGAGGTGTTCGTGCCGGGCGACGCCGGTCCGGGCGAGGCGGAGGACGCCGCCTACGAGGTCCTCGCCCACGCGCTCGAGGCGCTCCGGTCCGGCGCGCCGACGACCCCGACCGTGGCCCTGTTCCGCGCCGATACGGTGCGGCCGATCGTCGGGCCGCTCGAGAACTAGCGCGGTCGCGGTCTATTTAGGGCCGCGGCCGGCTCGGGCCGCCCGATGGCGAGCCTTCCGACCTCGGGCCCGCTCGGCTCGGCGGCCGCGCTGGACTTCGCGGCCGTCTCGAAGTCATACGGGCCGACCGCCGCGCTCCGCGAGGTCTCCTTCTCGGTCGGGCCGGGCGAGATCGTCGGGCTCCTCGGCCCGAACGGCGCCGGGAAGTCGACCGCGATGAAGGCGGTGCTCGGGCTGGTGCGCCCCGACGCGGGTCACGTGTACGTCTTCGGGCAGGACGTCCAGACCGACCCGGTCGCCGTCCGCCGGGAGATCGGCTACGTGCCCGAGTCCCCGTCGCTCTACGAGTTCCTGACCGGCGCGGAGTACCTCGATTTCGTCGCCGACATGTACGACCTCGCGCCCGCGACGCGCCGCGAGCGGATCCAGCCGTTCCTCGACGGGCTCGAGCTCGCGGGCCACGAGAACTCGCTCATC
>JASHWL010000069.1 GCA_030044105.1 Thermoplasmata archaeon | reverse complement strand
GTCGCGCCCTTGCGGTGGACGAGGACCTTGCGGCGACCGCCGTCGACGGCGTGTTCCTCGACCTTCGCGATGTTGTGGGCCACGTCGTAGACGACCGCGAGATCGAGCTCCTCCGCCGGACGCTCGAAGACCGCCGCGAAGGCGCGGCGCACCCCGTGCGTGATCGCCTGGCGGTTCGCCCAGGCGAAGTTGGCCCCAGCGGCCATCGCGGTGAGGTACCGCTGGCCCGACTCGGAGCCGACCGGGGCGCACGAGAGCTGCCGGTCGACGAGGGTCACGCCCTGCCCGGCGAGCTCGCGGTCCATTGCCTGGATGTAGTCGGTCGCGACCTGATGGCCGAGCCCCCGGGACCCGGTGTGGAGCATGACGACGACCCGGCCGGGCGCGAGACCGAGCGCCTCCGCGAACTCGGGGTCGAACACGCGGTCGACCGCCTGCACCTCGAGGAAGTGGTTCCCCGAGCCGAGCGTGCCGAGCTGCTTCAGCCCCCGCTGCCGCGCGCCGTCCGAGACCGCGGCGGGGTCCGCGCCGGCGAGGCATCCCTCCTCCTCCTGGACGGGCAGGTCGGCCGTCCGTCCCAGCCCGTGCTCCACGGCCCAGCGGGCCCCGCCGACGAGCACCTCGTCGACCTCGGACCGGCTCAGGCCCCGGCCGCCGCGGGCGCCGACGCCGCTCGGGACCTCGTGGTAGAGACGGTCGATGAGCGCCGCGAGCCGCGGCCGGACCTCCTCGGCCGTCAGCGACGAGCGCAGGAGGCGGACTCCGCAGTTGATGTCGTAGCCGATCCCGCCGGGGGAGACCACGCCCTCGGCGAGGTCGAACGCGGCCACCCCGCCCACGGGGAAGCCGTAGCCGAAGTGGATGTCCGGCATCGCGAGCGCGGGCGCCTGGATCCCCGGCAGCGTCGCGACGTTCGCGAGCTGGCCGAGCGACGGATCGCCCGCGACGCCGCCCAGGAGCGCGTCGTCCGAGAAGAGGAGCCCCGGGACCCGCATGCCCGCGGACTCGTCGCGGGGGATCTCGAACGTGAACTCGTCCCGGCGGACGAGCTGCGGCGGCGCCGGCATGGCCCGCGCCCATCCGCCCGTGCTATAATAGACGCATCGAGAACGCGCGGGCCGGGGCGAAACGAGATACGCCGCCGGCGTCCTTTCCCGGCCGGAGGACGGGCCGATGCAGTTCCGGGCCTGGCTGACGATCGTCAATCTCGCCGCGTTCGTCGTGGCGATCCTCGTGCTCGAGCTCCTGCCGGCGTACGCGCCGATCGCCTTCTACGGCCTCGTCGGCTGGATGATCGTGAGCCTCGTGCTCCTCTACCGCCCGGGCGCCGGGCGGCCCGTTCCGACCGCCGGCACGGGCCCGAACGCGACGGTCTCCCCCGACGCCCCCCTCGCGTCGACGTCGGCTCCGGCGCACGCGAGCGCGTTCGGGTTCTGCATCTACTGCGCCGCGCCGATCGAGCCGGGGACCGCACGGTGCCCGTCGTGCAAGCACGTGCTGCCGCACCTCGCCTGAAGGGGGCGGCGTGGCCGACGGCATCCTGATCCGGATCCCTCTGCCGGTGATGGCCGTGCTCATCGCGATCCTCGCGCTCGGCGTGATCGTCCTCGGGCTCATCGCCGGGCTGGGCGCGCGTTCGCTGTGGCTGCTCTTCATCCCGGGCCTGCTCGCCGTCGCGTTCCTGCTGGAGTACCGGAAGCTCCCGTACGTGCCGTGGGGCTCGCGGCCCGCATCCCCTGCGGCCGCGGATCTGCCGGACGAGGAGTTCATCGACCCGGTCGAGGAGGCGGACCGGATCGCGCAGCAGCCGGCCGCCCCGGACGCTGCCGTGGCCTCGACCCCCCCATCGGAAGGATCGGGACCGGATCCGCCCTAGGCGCGCCTCACTCGGGCACGACGAACAGGAGCGGCTCCTTCGCCCGGGCGCTCGCCCCGGCGGCGGTGCGGACCTGCCGCACCGTCCCGTCGATCGGGCTCGCGAGCTCGTTCCGCATCTTCATCGCCTCCAGGACGAGGAGGACGTCGCCGCGGTGGACCTTCTGACCCTCGGCGACGCGGAGCTCGATCACCTTCCCCGGCATCGGGGGCACGATCGCCTGTCCGCCCGTCGGGGACGGGGCGGTCGGCGCGGGGCTCGGCGCCCCCGCCGGCGCCACGGTCGTGCGGGGGGGCGGAGGCGCCGAGAGCCCGCCCTCGCCCCGTTCGATCCGCACGGGAGCGCGCTCGCCGTTCACGTCGACCGGTCCGGGGGGATCGGCGAAGTGCTCCGGCCAGTTGTCGACCGTCACGCGCTCGCCCGCGATCTCCAGCTCCACGAGCGTGGCGGTCCGCCGCACGACCGTCACCGGGTACGCCCGGCCGGCGAGCGTCACCGTCGCGCCGTCCAGCGCAACCTCGACCGGGGTCCGCCTACCATCCCGTTCGACGACGATTTGCATCGACCCACCTCCGCTGGGACTGCTGCCGGACGCGGCCTTCGTGCGCCCACGGATCCGGCCCTCCCCTCGGCCCGGCGGCCGCGGTCGACAGCGCCGGCGGCGGGGTCCGCAAGAGGGCCACGACCGCGAGCGCCGCGTCGGCGAGCGCATCGCTCGTGAGCCCGCCGTCGAGAGCGGCGCGGTACGACCGGTACACGTCGGGGAAGAGCGCGAACGAGAGCGCGTCGGGCGGGCCGGCCCCCGGCAGCAAGGCACGGACCTCGGCGAGCGCGCGATCGTACTCGGGCGGGAGGGTGTCGCCGGGCCGGCCGTGGATCGGGGCCGCCCCCGATTCGACCTTCGCCCGGAGCGCGGGGTCGATCGGCGCGGGCGGCGTCCCGTACAGGCCCCGGACGTAGTCCCGGACCTCCTTCGTGATCTGGGCGTACCGGCCGCCGGTGAGCACGTTGACCACCGCCTGAACGCCCACGATCTGGCTCGTCGGCGTCACGAGCGGCGGGTAGCCGAGGTCCGCCCGCACGCGCGGCACCTCGGCGAGCACCTCGGGGAGCCGGTCGAGCGCGTCCTGCTCGTGGAGCTGCGAGAGCAGGTTCGAGAGCATGCCGCCCGGCACCTGGTGGATCAGCACCTGCGGGTCCGTCTGCAGGGACCGGAGGTTCAGGAGCGGACGGTACCGCTCCATCACCTTCTGGAAGTAGGCCGCGAGGTCCGCGAGCGCCTCGAGGTCGAGCTGCGGGTCGTACGGCGTACCCTTCAGCACCCCGACCAGCGTCTCGGTGGGGGGCTGGCTCGCGCCCCCGGAGAACGGGCTGAGCGCCCCATCGATCGCCGTCGCGCCGGCTTCGACGACCGCGAGGCAGGTCATCGCCGACATGCCGCTCGAGGAGTGCGTGTGCACGACCACGGGGAGGCCGACCTCACGCACGAGTGCCCGGACGAGCTCCGCGCCGCGGCCGGGGGGCATGAAGCCCCCCATGTCCTTGACGCACAGTTCCGTCGCGCCCATCTCGGCGAGGCGGTGACCGAGCGCGACGAACGACTCCAGCGTGTGCACGGGGGACTCCGTGTAGCAGACCGTCCCCTGCGCGACGGCGCCGGCGCGGCGCACCGCCTGGATCGCGACCTCCATGTTCCGCGGGTCGTTGAGCGCGTCGAACACGCGGAAGATCCCGATCCCCTCGGCCGCGGCCTCGGCCACGAACGCGCGGACGAGATCGTCCGCGTAGTGGCGGTAGCCGACCAGGTTCTGGCCCCGCAGCAGCATCTGGAGCGGCGTGCGCGGCATCGCGCGCCTCAGCTGGCGGAGCCGCTCCCACGGATCCTCCCGCAGGAAGCGCAGACAGACGTCGAACGTCGCGCCGCCCCACACCTCGAGGCTGCGGTAGCCGATCGCGTCGAGCCGTTCGGCCGCGGGCAGCATGTCCCGCGTGCGCATCCGCGTCGCGATGAGGGACTGATGCCCGTCGCGCAGGACCGTCTCGGTGATGCCGACCATCCGACGCCCCCCGGCCTACAGCGGGATGTTCCCGTGCTTGCGGGCCGGCCGGTCGTCGCGCTTCGAATGGAGCATCCTGAGGCCGGCGATGAGCCGCGCCCGCGTCTCGGCCGGGTCGATCACGTCGTCGATGTAGCCCCGCTCGGCGGCCAGGTACGGGTTGAGGAACTCGCGGCGATAGTCGTCCGCGAGTCGCGCGCGGAGCGCGTCGCGCTCGCCGGCGGTCGCGCGGTCGAGCTCCCGCCGGTAGAGGATGTTGACCGCGCCGTCGGCGCCCATGACCGCGATCTCCGCCGTCGGCCAGGCGAGGTTCAGGTCCCCGCCCAGATGCTTCGAGCACATGACGTCGTAGGCCCCGCCGTAGGCCTTCCGCAGGATCACCGTCAGGAGCGGGACGGTCGCCTCGGCGTACGCGTAGAGCAGCTTCGCCCCGTGCCGGATGATCCCGCCGTGCTCCTGGGCGGTGCCGGGAAGGAACCCCGGGACGTCCACGAATGTCACGAGCGGCAGGTTGAACGCGTCGCAGAACCGGACGAAGCGGGCGCCTTTGGTCGACGCGTTGATGTCCAGTGTGCCGGCGAGGGAGGCGGGGTTGTTCGCCACGACCCCGATCGCGTGGCCCTCGAGCCGCGCGAACCCGACCGTGAGGTTCGTCGCCCAGTCCGCCTGGACCTCGAGGAACGACCCCACGTCCAGCACGCGCTCCAGGACCCGATGGACGTCGTACGGGGCGTTCGCGTCCTCGGGTACGATCGTGACGAGCTCCTTCGCCGCGCCGTCCGACGGCGCCGCGCTCGGGGCGATCGGGGGGTCCTCGAGGTTGTTTAGGGGCAGATAGGCGAGCAGGCGCCGGGCCAGCGCGATCGCGTCCCGGTCGGACCCGGCCGTGAAGTGCGAGACGCCGCTGAGCGTCGCGTGCGCCTCGGCCCCGCCGAGCGCCTCCATCGTGACCTCCTCGCCCGTGACCGCGCGCACCACGTCGGGTCCGGTGATGAACATCTCGCCGGTCCCCCGCGCCATGAGCACGAAGTCCGTGATCGCGGGCGAATAGACCGCGCCGCCGGCGCAGGGACCGAGGATCAGCGAGAGCTGCGGCACGACGCCCGAGAGGGTGACGTTCCGGAAGAACACCTCGCCGTACCCGCCGAGGCTCATCACGCCCTCCTGGATGCGGGCCCCGCCGGAGTCGTCGAGACCGACGATCGGAACGCCGGCCTTGCGCGCGGTGTCCATGATCTTCACGATCTTCATCGCGTGCGCCTCGCCGAGCGCCCCGCCGAAGACCGTCGCGTCCTGAGCGAACGCGCAGACGGGGCGGCCGTCGACCTCGCCCCACCCGGTGACGACGCCGTCCCCGGGGGGGCGACGGTCGGCCAGGCCGAACTTCTCGACGCGGTGGGTCACGTAGGGGTCGATCTCGGTGAAGGTGCCGGGGTCGAAGAACGTCTCGAGGCGCTCCCGGGCCGAGAGCTTGCCGGCGGCGCGGTGCTTCTCGACCCGCTCGGCGCCGCCGCCCTCCCGGGACCGGCGCTTGAGCACGGCCCAGCGGTCGAACGCCTCGCTCACGCCTCCTCCAGGGTGAGATCGCCCGCCGAGACCGCCACGGGCGCGCCGTCGACGTCGAGGACGAGCGCGCCGTCCGGGCCGATGGTCCGGATCCTCCCGCGGATCCCGCCCTCGGCCCGCGCGGAACGGCCGACGCCGTACAGCAGGTCCCGGCAGCGGGTCACGGTGCGTTCGGCGGCGGCGGGATCCTCGAGGTCGCGGCTCGCGGCGAGGGCCGCCCCCACGGCGAGGTCCTCGACCTCCCGCACCGGTGGTCGGGTCGCGATCAGATCCTCCAGGGCGATCGCGGGGACCACAAGGTCGCTCGGAAATCCACCGGCCGGCCGGCCCACGTTGACCCCGATGCCGACGATCGCGGTCCGTCGTCCCGCCCGATCCTCGACCGCGTCGATCAGGACCCCTCCGAGCTTGCGGACGCGACGATCCGGTCCCTCGACCCAGAGGTCGTTCGGCCACTTCAACCGGACCGGCACGCCCCACCGGCGGTCCAGCTCCGACGCGAGGGTCGCGCCGATCGCGAGCGGCAGGAGCGGCTCGGCGTGGCCCGGAGGGTGCACGAGCACCGAGAGGTAGAGCCCGCCGGGCGGGGACGCCCAGCGGTGGTCCGCGCGTCCGCGTCCGTGCGTCTGGGACTCGGCGACGACCCGGGTCCCGTAGGCCGCCCCCGCGAGGGCGAGCTCCCGGGCGCGCGGCTGCGTCGAGGCGATCGACCGATAGTGCTCCCGCACGGGCTCCACGCGCTTCGCCTCCGCGCGGCGAGGAGCGGGGCCGCTTATTCGTTTCTCCACGACGCGCGCCCCCTCGATTCTGTTATGCTCTCGGGCCGTACCCGGCCGCGCGGCGGTCGAACCGATGCCGAGCCCCCCGGACGCGGACCTCGAGGCTCTGCTGCGCGACGCCGGCCGTCGGGTCGAGCCCGAGATCCAGCGCCGGCTCCAGGGCCTCCTAGGGTCGTTCGTCCGGGCGTACCTTCCGCAGGCGTGGGTGTTCCGGACGGACGTCGGGACCGCCACGCTCCTCGTCGACGCCCGGGGCGCGACGTCCGTGGTCGCCGAGCCACCGGCGCACCCGGACGTGACCGTCGAAGCGACGTTCGCGCGGCTCTCCGCGGCGCTCCGCGAGGGCCGGAAAGGCGCCCCGTCCTCGGCCGGCGTGACGGTGACGACGCACACCTCGAAGGGCAAGGCCGCCTTCGACTACCTACGCGAGCGCGTGGGACTCTAGGACTCCAGACTAGAGACCTCCGGTAGTGAGCAAGGTCCTTCGCACATTTTCGGCCTCGGGCCGAGCGGAGGGGCCCACGTCCGGCGCGGAGATCCCCGGGAACGCCCCCGCGGTCGACCCGGCCGGTGCGACGGGTCCGCCGAGCTTCGTGCGGGCTCTCCGGAACCCGGCCTTCCTCTGGCTGTGGCTGTCGCAGTTCGTCTCGCAATCCGGCGACTACGTGTTCGACGTCGCGCTGATCTGGCTCGTCCTTCAGACGACCGGGTCGATCTTCGCGGTCGGACTGGTCTCCACGGCCGCGCTCGCTCCCACCGTCCTGCTCGGCCCTGTGCTCGGCGTGTACGTGGACCGCTGGCCGCGGCGGACGATCCTGGTCGTGACGAACGTGGCGGAGGGCGTGCTCGTGGCGGCCCTGTCGGGGTTGATCCTGGCGCACGCGGCCGACCTCGCCGTCATCCTCGCCGTGGTCGTCGCGTTGAGCGTCGGGGGACGGGTCGTGGCGCTGACGTCGTCCGCGATGGTGCCCCAGACGGTCGCGAAGGACGACCTGGGACCGGCGAACGGACTCACGCAGATCAGCGGGTCCACGACCCAGATCGCCGGACTGTCGATCGGGGGCATCGTCGTCGCCCTGTTCGGCGTGGTCCTGCCGATCACCTACGACGCCGTGACCTTCTTCGCGGCCGCCGCGATCGTGACGCTAATCGCCGTCTCCGTCGGGCGGCCCGAGCCGCCGCTCGCGGGCGTCGCGCGCCGGTTCTCGTCCGAGTTCGCCGAGGGCGTCCGCTATATCCGGAGCCAGCGCTGGATCCTCGAGCTCATCGCGCTCGGCCTCGTCGTCAACTTCTGCGGGAACGCCGTGTTCACTCTCTGGGCCCCGTACGCCGAGCGCGTCCTCCAGGGCGGGGCGGCCACCTACGGGTTCCTCGGGGCGGCGGTCGCGGTGGGGGCGATCGTCGGCGCGCTCGTGGTCGGCAAGGTGGACTTCCGTACTCGGGTCGGTCCCACCCTGCTCGCGGGCGATCTCGCGGCCGGCGCGGTGATCGTGCTGCTCGGAATGACCCGATCGATCCCGCTGGCGCTCACCGAAGCGGCGGGGTTCGGCGTGCTGCTCAGCGTGATGAACGTGCCGCTGTTCGCCGCCCTCCAGGCCCGCGTTCCGGCGCGGCTTCTGGGCCGCGCGACGGCCGTGCTGATGGGATTCCTCCTCGCCGCCGCCCCGTTCGGGGCGTTCTTCGCCGGGACGATGGCCGAGCGGTCGTCGATCCCGCTCGTCTACGAGGCCCTGGGCCTGGTCGTGATGGCGGTCGCCCCGATCGGCGCGTTCGGGATGAGGGAGCTCCGGCGGCTCGCCTACTGAGCGACCGGTGGCGTCAGCCGAGGTCCCGCAGGCGCCGGACCATCTTCACCACGGCCCGGACGGCGTTCCCCGCGTTCTCGATGCGGTCCTGCGCCTGGAGCCGGGTCTCGCCGGGACCCGAGATGCCGAGGCCGAGCGGCTTCCCGTACTCGACCGAGAGGTCGGTGAGCTTCCGCGCGGCCTGGTTCATCACGACCTCGTCGTGGTTCGTTTCCCCCTCGATCACGGCCCCGAGGGCGACCACGGCGTCGACGTCGGAGCGGCCGAACAGCACCTTGACGGCGAGCGGCATGTCGTAGACGCCCGGGGTCTTCACGACCGGGCCGAGCGTGGCGCCGAGGAACTCGACCTCCTCCTTGGCCCGCTCCACCATCAGCAGCGTCACGTCGTAGTTGTACTCGCTGGCCACCAGCGCGACCCGGATCCCCTTCCCTTCGCTCGTTGCCTTCGGCATGGTTGTGTTCTCCCTGTTGGATCGTCAACGGACCGGCCGCACCGGTCCGGCATCCGCGAAGCCCTGGCGCAGCCCGGTCCCCGCCCGGCGGGCGAGGTCCTGCGGGCGGAACAGGAGCGCGTAGGCGTTCCGCGCGTGCTCCTCGGCGCGACGGCGCGCGAGCGCGGCGAGCTCCCGGGCGTCGCGCGCCTCGCGCTCGTGCACGAAGCATTCGAGGATCGGCTTCCCCGCGAGCACGCCGGCCAGCATCAGGCCCTGCGAGGCGACCTCGGCGCTCGTCCGGTCCAGGTCCGCGGGCCCGGGCATCCCGAGCGCCAGGCACAGGTCCGCGCCGTCGAACTCGAACAGCTGCCGGCACGCGACGGGGAGGTCCTTGATCCCCGGCACGGTCCGGCGCACGATCTTGAAGCCGGTGCCGCTCCCGCGGAGGGCCCGGATCGCGCTCGGAGCCATGTCGACGCGCGCGAAGGTCGTGTCCGCGATCCCGATCCGCTTCACGAGGTATCCTCCCTCCCGCGCGCGGCGACCTCCAGGATCCGGTCGACGATCCGCTTGGTCGCGAGCTCGTCGTGCGGGATCTTCCCGATGCGGACGACCT
>JASHWL010000068.1 GCA_030044105.1 Thermoplasmata archaeon | reverse complement strand
ACGCGAGCGTCGATGGAGCCGTTATCCTCCGCCCGCTCTCCCGCGAGGCGATGCGGGTCGTCGGCGTCGACTGGCACCTGGACGTCCGGTCTCGCGAGAAGACGTTCTCCGGCTCCGTGAGGATCGAAGTCGACGACGCACCGGATCCGCTCCCTCTCGACGTCGAGCGCCTCGCGATCCACCGCGCGACCGTGGATGGGCGACCCGTCACGCCGACCGCGGACGCCGTTCGACATACGCTCGCCTTCGAGGGGATCGGCCCCGGCGGTCACACGCTGGAGATCGAATACAGCGGGACGGCGGATGGGGAAGCGCTGACGGGGATGTACGTCGCCCCGGCGGGGGACGCGTACGTGCTCACGACGATGCTCTTCCCGAGCGGCAGCCGCCGACTTCTGCCCGCCTTCGAGCATCCGGCGATCAAGACCGTCTATCGCCTCACGCTCACCGCCGATGCGCGGGACCAGGTGGTGTTCAACACCCCGCCGGTGTCCTCGCGCGAGCTCGGCGATCGCCGCGAGTGGACCTTCGCCCCGACCCCGCGGATGTCGGCCTATCTCCTCTACCTCGGCATCGGACCGTTCGATCGGACGGTCGTGAACCCCGGAGGCCGCGCGGTCTCCGTGGTCGCGTCGCCGGGACGGGCGGAGGCCGGGCGATTCGCGGCGGAACGCGCGAGCGACATCCTCGCCGCCTACGAGGAGTACTACGGGATCCCGTACCCGCTCCCCAAGCTGGACCTGATCGCGATCGAGAACTTCTGGGCGGGGGCCATGGAGAACTGGGGCGCGATCGCGGGTCGGCCCGAGTACTTCCTGATCGACGCCACCACCAGCCTCCTGCAGCGTCGGGCCGGGGTGGCGACGATCTCGCACGAGATCGCCCATCAGTGGTTCGGCGACCTCGTCACGAACGCCTGGTGGGACGACTTCTGGCTCAACGAGAGCTTCGCGACCTTCGTCGGCTACCGGGTGGTCCAGCGGCGATTTCCCGAGGACGAGGCGGAGAAGGCGATGCTCATCCGCTGGGTCGGACCCGGGCTCGACATGGACGCGCTCAAGTCGACGCATCCGATCCAGGTCCCGGTCGAGTCGCCGGAACAGCTGGGCGAACACTCGGACGCGGTGACCTACGGCAAGGGCGCCGCGATCCTCCGGATGATCGAGTCGTACGTCGGCGAGGACGCGTTCCGTCGGGGCGTCGCGCGGTATCTTCGCCGCTACCAGTATTCGAACGCCCGCGCGCGGGATCTGTGGGACGCGCTCGGTGAGGAGTCCTCCCAGCCCGTCGCGCCGATCATGGAGTCCTGGATCCTGCGGCCCGGCTATCCGGTGGTGCGCGCGAGCTGGGACGCGGGGCGGCTCACCCTTCGTCAGCAGCAGTTCCGCCAGGATGGCGACCACGGGCCCGGCGTGTGGCCGATCCCGCTCCGCGTCCGGGGAGCCGAGGGGGAGCAGACCCTCCTCTTCGACGCACCCGAGGCGCATCTCGCGCTGCCCTCGATCCGAGGGCTGCGGCTCGATCCCGGACGCCACGCGTTCGCGCGGTTCCTGCTCGACGACCCGCTGTTCGAGCAGGCCCTGGAGGAATTCCCGGAGCTCGATCCCTTCGACCAATGGGGCGCGGTCTCCGACGTCGGGGCGCTGGTGTTCTCCCTCGACGTGCCGTTCGATCGGCTGACGCGGCTGCTCGACCGCGCCGCGACGATCTCGGACGAGCTGCCGGTCCGCGCGATCGTGGTGCTCCTCTCCCGGCTGCGCCTCGTCGGCCGGGGGCTGCCCGACGTCACGGCGGCCGCACGTCGCTTCCTCGACCGTCAGCTCGAACGTGTGGGCATCGATCCGCGACCGGGAGAGCCGGAGCTCACCCGCGTGGTCCGGGAAGCGCTGGTCGACTCCCGGGTCGGGCTCGACTCGGAGTTCGCCGGTGCCCTGGCCCGGCGATTCCGCGACTACGACTCGCTACCCAGCGAGCTTCGGTCGGCGGCGGTCGTCGGGTTCGCGCGGGCCGGCGGACCCGATGCGTTCGAGACGATCCTCGCCCGGCTGCGCGCGACGTCGAGCGCGACCGAGCGCATTCGGATGATCGTCGGTCTCGGCTCGCTGGCCGACGCGGGGGCGCTCCGACGGGCGCTGGACCTGGTCGGGACCCCGGCCCTCCCGTCGAGCGAGGTCTACGTGCTGCTCCTCGCGGCCGGGCGGAACGACGAGGCGGGCCGGCTCCCGTTCGACTGGTTCCGGGAGCACGCGAGCCAGCTCACCGCGATGTGGTCCGGCACACCGCTCATGAGCCTGTTCCTTCACACGCGGATCGCCGGTCTGGGCCTGGACCGCGAGGACGAGGTGCGGGCGTACTTCGCCGAGCACACGCCGAAGGACGCGGTCGCCGGTGTCCAGCTCGGCCTCGAGGACCTCGCGATCGTCATGCGCCTGCGTCGGCGTCTTCTCGGGCGCGCGAGCGGCTGACGCGCCGGGCGCCGGGGTTCCCCGCGCGAAGGGGCCGCTCGATGGGAGCGATCGGGTTGGGACATGGTCTTATGGAGCCTTCGTCCCTCGGCGCCGGGCGGCGTGACGGGAACGACTTCCACCGGCGGCGCGGATGCCTGCGCTCGAAACCGAACGGCGTACC
>JASHWL010000067.1 GCA_030044105.1 Thermoplasmata archaeon | reverse complement strand
GCCCGGAAATCCGGGAGGCACAACAAGGTCGCCCCGGTCAGGAGGATGCCGACGGCGGCGACGCTCACCGCGACGCCGTCCCCGTACGCCGCGATCACGAGTCCCCCGACGACCAGACCCGCCGGGATCGCCGCGAACGACCCGAAATCCCCGATCGAGAGCACGCGCGCGAGGACGCGGCCCGGTACCACGGCCTGAATCGTCGAGTAATAGACCGTGTTCGAAAATCCGATCGCGAGCCCCGCGCCGAGGGCCGCCACCAGCGAGAGGACCAGGAGAGTGGACAGGGCGAGGAGCCCGTAGGTGGCCGCTTCGGCGAGCAGACAGATCCCCATCAGCCAGCCGGCGATGCGGCGCGTGGCGAACCGGCCGACGAGCAAGCCTCCCGCCGCCGTGCCGGCGGCCCAGGCCGCGACGAGCGTGCCGTAGGCCAGGGCGCTCCCCCCGAACCGGTCCGCCGCGTAGACGACCAGGAACGGAGAGACGAACGACGAGAGGAAGTTCGAGGGCAGATATCCAAACGAGACCTCGACCAGCGTCCGGCTCGCGAGGACGTAGCGCAGACCTTCGGCGAGATCCTGCCCGAAGGTGCGGCGTGCACTCGCTTGGCTCGGCCCCGGTCGGCCCAGCTCACCGGCGATCGAGAGCAACAGCATCGCCGAGAGGGCGTAGGTGCACCCGTTGATCCCGAGCCCCCACGTCGCCCCGAGCCCGACGACGATGCCTCCCGCTGCGGCCGATCCGACGCTCCAGGCCGCTCCGTTCGACGAATAGAGGAGCCCGTTCGCGTCCTCGAGCGATTCCTTCGCGACGAGGCGCGGTAGGATGGCCTGGCCCGCGGGCGTGAACAGCGCCGAGAACGAGTTGACCAGAACCATGATCGCGAGGACGATCGGCAGCGCGAAGCCGACGAGGAGGAGCACCGCCGTCAGCGCGGCCATGCCGGCCATGCGCGTGAGGTCGGCCGTGACCATCAGCGAGCGCCGGTTGTACCGGTCGGCGACCACGCCGGCGAACAGACCCAGGACGATCCCCGGAACCACGCCGGTGAGCCCGACATACGCGATGTCGATCGCGCTGTGCGTGTAGTGGAAGACGATCCAGTTGACCGCGACCAGCGACACCGCCGCGCCGAGGGTCGAGGCGGTGCTCGCCGCGAACAGCCGTCGGAACGGCCGGCTCGCGAGGGACCGCCCCAGGCCGTGCGAGGCGGCCGCGGGAGCCTCGGGAAGTGCGGGGTCCGTTCCCGGTCCCATCGGCCCGCACCTGCGGCGTTCGGCGGCGCGAGGCCGGAGCGAGATGATGAACTATCGGATTAACAAACTCGCCGCGGCGGCGTCGCCCCGCCGAAACTACTTGAGGCGACGGCACGCATCCTTCCTCACGGCGGTGCCGGTCGCGGCCCTGCCGAGGGGGATCGGCGGCGTCCGCGAACGGTCGGAGTCCAACCGAGCACGACGGTCGGGTCTCGACCGGCAATGCCGACCTCGATGCCATGCTGGAGGGCGGGCTGATCGCCCGTCGTCCGTACCTGGTCGCCGGGGCCGCGGGCACCGGGAAGACGACCCTCGCCCTCGGGTTCCTGTGCGACGGGGCTCGGCGCGGTGAGCGCTGTCTCCTCGTGACGCTCGAGGAGCCGCCGAACGAGTGTCGCTACAACCACCGGGGCCTCGGGCCCGAGTTCGTCCGCGTCGAGGTGTTCGACGCAATCCCGGACGTCATGCACTACGAGCACGTCCCGTTCAACGACGTCTCGATGGTCCGGACGGTCCTCCCGTTCGGGCGGGTCCCGTGGCTGATCCGCCGGACGCCCGAGCTCACCGCGGTGGAGGTCACCTCGACCGGGCTCGAGCAGATGCTCCGGACCGAGGTCCAGCGGTGCGGATACTCCCGGCTCGTGATCGACTCGCTGACCGCGATGCAGTACTTCTGCATGAAGGGGATCGATGAGATGGCCGGCGCGCAGACCTTCCTCCGGTTCCTCTCGGATCTCGACGTCACGACCCTGCTCACGGTGGAATCGCCCTCGGACGAGGAGACCTCGACCGAGCGCATGCTGGCCCGCGGGGAGATCCGTCTCTTCCGCTGGGAGCATCAGGGCATGACCGTGCGGGCGATCGGGATCGAGAAGTTCCGGGGCAGCGCGCACGACGCGCGCCTGCATCCGTACCGCATCGGCCCGGCCGGCCTGGATATCGACCTCGCGCTCACCGTCTCGCGCCGGGGGCGCTTCAAGGGCCGCCGTCCCCCGGGCGCGGCCGTCCCGCCCCCCGGAGGACCGGCGTGATCCCGGGCGCGGCCGCGACCGGGGCCGGCGAGGTCCCGGTCGGCCTCGCGCCCGGCGCTCAACTCCCGGCCCGGTCCCGGGGCGGGCGTCTGGCGGCTCCGCCGCCCCCGCTCGCATCCCCCTGGCGCGACCTTCGCCGGAGGATCCCGTCGCACGTGAGCGAGATCGCCGCCCCGAGCCCCACGATCGCGACCAGCGGCGGCAGGAACATCCAGAGGTAGACCGGCCCGGCGGTGGTGATCGGGAACCCCTCGCAGGCCCCGACCGCGAGGAGGTTGCCCCATTCGGGGAAGTTGACCGCCGGGAGCGGCGAGAACGGCGGGATGCTCGGGATGAGCCAGAAGGCGGGGATCCCCGACCCGCCCCCCGGGTGGTCGATGTTGGGCCCGGAGCAGTCCCAGAACCACGGGAACGTGACGAGGACGAAGAAGATCGGCGCCACGTCGATCGGGAGCTGGGCGAGCAGCGGGGAGGTGGAGTTCGGCAGGACGTGTCGGAAGTAGAGGTACGACGGGCGGGCCCCGGACGCGCGGGCGGCCTCGAGGAAGGGCTCGCGCGCGATCGCGCGGGCGCGTTCGCGGGTGGTCCGGGCGGTCGCGGGCCAGATCACCAGCCCGAAGAGGAGCACGAACACCGGGATCGTGAGCGCGCCGGCCCGGAGCGTGACGAACCCCGCGGCGAGGACGATCACCCAGAAGAACGACGGCACGGCCCCGATCGTGTCGCCGATGAACGTCACCGCCAGGTCGAGCGGGGCGCCCTCGCTCATGCCGGCCGCCGCGCCGAGCATCCAGCCGAGCCCGACGTCGAACGCGAGGATCCCCGCGACGATCGCGAGGTCCCAGGGGGTCGCCTGCCAGACGGCCCGGAACAGGTCGGTCCCGATCCCGGGCAGGACGCCGAACGGATGGGCCGACGACGGCCCGAGCGTCGCGCGGAAGTACGGCGGCGGCGGGACCCACGTCGGGTTCGTGACCAGCGTGCCCAGCGTCCCCCAGAACACCACGATCGCGCTCACCGCGACCACGACGTACGCGCCGAGCAGGGCGATCCCGGTCCCGAGCTCGAGCCCCAGCGGTCGGCGGCGCCAGCGGTCCCGCCACCCGAGGGCGGGCGGGGCGCGCGACCGGGCGCCGTCCGGGGACCCGTGGTCGGACGGTGCGGCCGGCCCGGCCCCGCTCATTGGACCGTCGTCCCCCTCGGATCCCAGCGGCGGACGATCACGTCGGTGACGAACAGCCAGACGACGACGAAGAGCGTCAGCAGGAACATCATCACCTCGAGCAGCTCGAGACCGTTCCCGGTCGTCCCCTGGCCCGTCAGGGCGGAGAGCGCCAGGAACCCGAGCCCCGAGTCGACGAACGTCACCTCGACCACGAACTGCGTACCGAGGTAGGCGGGGAGCGTGAGCGCGAAGACGAGCAGGAACGTCGGCAGCACACGCCGGGCGGTGTGCTTCCACAGGAGCGTGCGCTCGGAGATGCCCCGCGACCGCGCCGCGGTCAGGTGGAGCTCCTGGCTGGCCTCGAAGACGACCGCCCGCGCCTGCCGCAGGAAGATCGTCACGTAGACGGCCGCGATGACCGACGCCTGGAGCAGGGTCTTGATCAGCGTGACCTCCTCGAAGCTCCACGCCCGGTGGATGAACCCGTCCACGAGCGGGAGGCCGGTCGGCTGGGTGAACCGGGTGTCGATGATCCAGGATGGGTAGTTCCCGCCGTAGTAGTAGAGCCACCAGTCGTTCCCGGGCAGCACCCCGCCGCTCGGGAGGTCGTGGAACCAGGCCAGGAACGCGAAGAACAGAATCGTCACGACCGCGGTCCCGATCAGGAAGGGCGGGACGAGCGTGCCCCCCAGGCTCGCGACCTCCACCGCGCCCTCCACGCCGCGGCGGCCGGTCCAGCCCGCCCACAGGCTGACCGGGTACGCGATCGCGGCGCTGATCCCGAGCGCGAAGAGCGCGAGCTCGACCGACTGGGGCAGCATCCAGGCATAGAGCTGCGAGAGGGGGATCCCCTGGTACTGGAGGAACGTCGACGTGCCCCAATTGCCGGTGAAGTCGTTGACGACCATCTGGGAGAAGCCGGTCAGGAAGCCTCCGATCCCGAGGTCCTGGTGGGCGGCGAGGTTGACCGGCTCCTGGATCATGAGGTAGAGCAGGACGAGGACGAACAGCAGCTGGCCGGGCACGAGCGCCGCCCGCATCAGCACGAACCGGCGGAATGCGCTCGGCGGTGCCCGCGGGCGCCGCCCCGGACCCGGGCGCATCCCGGGACGATGCGTCCGCCCCCGATATAGGCCGCCACGAGGAGGGTCCGTCCGCCCCGGGACCTCCTCCGCCCCCGCGTCACGACGCGCGCGGCGCGCGGCCGCGATAATTTCCGGCGGAGTTTTATCTCATCCCGCCCTCGGCGCGGCGCGGGCGTCCGCCGTGCGCGGGCGCCGGGAGATTCGATGCAGGGAGTCCGCTCGGCGGGTCTGTGGGGTGCGGTGGTGCTGATCGCGGTGATCATGGCCGTTCCGGCGTCCGCGACGCCGGGCGCTTCGGGCACGGCCTTGCCCGCCGGAGCGCACGACCTCGCGTCCGACCCGACCGGGTTCCCGGTCGCGAAGTACTCGAACCCGCAGATCGAGCCCGACCCCGCCGTGCCGTCGACGACGCCGGTCGTGCTCAACCTGACCAGCTACGGGACCGTCGCGCTACCGGTCGGCACCTGGGAGACCGTCGTGATGAACTACACCGGGTACACCGGCGGGACCGCGTACGATTACTTCCAGACGGTGACGGTCGACGGGGCGATGGTGTACGTCGGCGTCAACCCCGAGGCCGGCCACTGGACCGAGCTGGTCAACATGACCGAGTTCCTGGCCTTCTTCGACGACCAATCGTCGATGACCATCTCGGGCCCCGCGCTCGGCGCGGGGACCAACTTCGAGGGCGTCCAGGACAACTGGATCACGTTCCTCTTCTACCCGATCCCGGCCGGGTGGACCGGCCCGAGCTACGCGAACGAGATCGAGCCGCTCTTCCAGTTCAACGGGGACCCGGCGAGCACCGCCATCTCGATCCCGAAGGACGCGAGCGCGGTCGTCCTGCAGATGATGGCGATCGGCAGCGAGT
The DNA here is from genome assembly GCA_030044105.1 of Thermoplasmata archaeon. Lineage (GTDB taxonomy): Archaea > Thermoplasmatota > Thermoplasmata > Lutacidiplasmatales > UBA184 > Lutacidiplasma. The sequence continues at coordinate 5,412 of JASHWL010000067.1, read as the reverse complement.
TCTGGTACACGGAGGACCCCGACTTCACCGCGGTCACGGTCGCCATCGGGAGCCACAACGTGGCCAGCTACCTGCAGTACCCGTGGATCAACTCCGGCGGGATCGACCTGTTCTCGTGGCGGCCGATCTACCCGGTGAACATGCTGAACCACCAGTGGGAGTACTTCAACCTCACCGGGGCGCTGGGCCTCATCGAGGGGCACAAGACGCTCACCGCGAGCGCGCCCTCCGGATCGCTCGGCGCCGACGTGATCGCGAACCTGCTCATCTACACGAACCCCCAGGTGACCGGCGCGAAGTCGACCGGGTACCACTTCGACCAAGGGAACGTGCAGACGTACGACGTCGTGAACTCCTCCTACGACGGGGACAACGCGAACGGGAACAGCTACGCGATCTACGACCAGGCCGACACCGTGCAGTACGGCTACGCGTCGACGATCGCGACGGCCTCGGGATCGTACTCGGTGAACCTCGCCACGACGGAGACCTACGAGAACTACCAGGCGATCAACTTCGTCTGGGAGAACATCACGGGCTCCGAGACGACCACGACGCGGCAGACGACGACCTACGCGGAGACCGGGCTCACCGGCACCGTGACGTCCACGCAGACGCTCGTGTACCCGCTGGCGATGAACCTGGGCGCGACGATCGCCTACCTGTACACCCAGGGCCAGAACACCTTCTACAACTACACGAGCTACTTCTACGACGTCAACGTCGGCTACCAGGAGGACGACCAGACGGTCGCCCACCTCGACGGGATCACGACCAGCTCGAGCCTCGCGCTCGATCAGATGATCGAGCGGACGAACGGCACGTTCGTCTCGGTCCTCGAGATCGGTCCGGGCTACGCGATCATCACGAGCATCACCTCGTCGCTCCACACGACGACGAAGGTCTACTCGCTGACCACGGACGAGCGCGGTCCCGGCGTCACCCAGAAGACGTACTACTACCACCTCCTCTCGGGTCGCGAGGACAACTCGACGACCTACTACGTCCAGGAGAAGCTGACGCGCGACGTCGTCGTGACGCGAAGCTCGGGCGGACCCCTGGGGGTCCTCTCGCTCCGGTCGGCGCTCGGTGGCTGAGCCGGCGCGTCGACGGCCCCGCCCGGCTCGCGCGACGCGCGTCGCGGCGGGTGCGGGGCCCGGCGGGCGCCACTTCCGCCGTTGTCTCGGCGGCGTGCGTGCTCCCGGCACCTGCCGGACGGTCCTCCCGCCGCCTCCCGGTCGCACCGGCTGCACCCAAGCATCGATATGCCGGTGCTTCCCTCGCGTCGGTGGTCCTCGGGAGGCCTCCTCCGTGCGATCCATGTCCTCGCATCCGCTCCGGGCGTCGGTCTCGGGGCGCGGGAGGCGGGACCTCCGTCCGTGGATCGCCGTGGGCCTGGTCGCTACCGTGCTCGGCACCCTCGCGGCCACGGGCGGGACCCTGGCGGCGCCGTCCTCGGGGGCCGTCGCGCCGCTCTTCCTCTCGGGTGCGCCGTCGGCGCCCACCAACGTCTCGGCCGCCGGCGTGACCGCGACGGGGGCGTCCCTCTCCTGGAACCAGAGCGCGACCGGCGTGACGAACGACACCGTGGAGGTCTTCGGGGGGTCCGTCTGCGTCGGGCTGGACGAGGCGATCAGCACCGGGAGCGCGGTCACGTCGTACTCCCTCGTCGGACTCGAGGCCGACCGGAACTACTCGGTCGAGATCGTCGCCTGGAACCTGAACGCGGCCAGCGCGGCCTCCGCCTGTGCTCCGTTCACGACGCCGCCCGCCGCGATCCCCGGGTTCACGCTCGGGGGCGCCGCGGTCGAGTGGCAGAACTACTCGCTGCCCGGCTGGCCCGGCGCGGCGTACTTCGACAACCTCACCGGCCACCGCCGGACCGACGACACGCCGGTCCTCTCGCAGTACGGGCCGAACGGGGTGCTGACCGCCTACTACGTCGACCAGGGCGACCAGCTGGTCGCCTACGACCTCCAGACCGGGACGGTCACGGTGCTCGTGGACGGGTGGCCGTACAACCTCTCGGACCCGAGCGCGGTGTCGATGCTCTACGGCTTCCAATCGGCGCAGGGCCAGCTCACGGTGCTCTACGCCGAGGGCGCGCTCCAGGCTCCGGGCCCCACCCACTTCGAGTGGGTCGCGTGGTACGACCTCGCGAACGGGACGTACCTCTTCGAGAACACGACGATCGAGGTCCCCTGCCCCTGCAACGTCGCGGACGAGCCGTACAACAACGGAATCGGCGTCTACAACGGCTCCGCAGGCTGGCTGTTCTGGGGCGACGACGACTACCACGCGCTCGCGATGTTCAACGTCTACTCGCGCGCGCTCGTCACGGCCGTCGGGCCGGTGATGCCGGGATGGAACAGCATCGTCGCCGTGCCGAGCGCGGACCAGCTCGTGGCGGACGCCAACGATCCGGGCAATCGCACGGTCGAGCTCCTGGCCGTGAACCTCACGACGTCGGGCGGGGTCGACGCGATCCAGTACGCGCTGCGATGGTCGCCGGTCCTCGCCAACGTCACGGGCCCCGACTCGAACAACATGCCGTACTTCATCGACCCCGGGAGCGGGACGACGATCCTCTGGGGGATCGGCTCGGACGGCGGGTCCACCTACCACCTGCTCGTCGCGAACCTCTCCTCCGATCTGGCGCTCGACCGGGTGACCAACCTCTCGGAGCTCGGCCGCGTCGGCACCACGGACCTCATCGCCGCGGCGCTGTGGGACACGAGCGGGTCCTGGCTGGACGGGACGGACGGGGAGCTCCCGAGCGCCGCGAGCCAGGCCCTCTTCCTGGACCCGCTCGACCGGTCGGCGCTCTACGCCGTCGGCGAGCCATGGATCGACGCGCTCGTCAGCAACACGCTCCTCGGGTTCACCGCGAGCGGATGGGCGAGCCCGCAGGTCGGGTTCTTCGGGATGACCGGGAACGAGAACGTGCTGTTCCCCGGCACCTTCGGCACGCACCTCATCCTCTACTGGCTCTCCTCCGTGGCCGACCCGTGGGGAGGCCTCTCCCCGCCGGTGAACGTGACGGCCACCGCCGTCTCGACGTCCGCCGTGTCGGTCGCATGGCAGAACCCCGCCCTCCCCGGCCTCGAGAACGACACCGTGTGGTACGGCCGCTCCTGCTCCGCGCTTTCCGCCTCGGTGTCGACCGACGGCGCCACCGACGCGTTCACGCTCACCGGCCTCGCGCGCGACACGACCTACTGCATCGAGGTCCAGGTCAACAACGCGACCGCGTTCTCGGTGCGGTCGGGTCCGGCGGTCGCGACGTCCGAGCAGATCCCGCCCGCGCCCAAGGGGGTCACGGTCACGCCGCTCTCGCCCTCGACCGCCGAGGTGAACTGGACGGCCGCGGCCCCCCGGGCCGGCGTCGTGAACGACACGGTCGAGCTGTTCGCGGGACGGGGCTGCCGGTCCGTCCCGGCGGGGCTCGGCACGGACGGGCCGGCCGCCGGATGGGTCGTGACCGGGCTCTCGGCCGAGAGGAACTACTCGATCGAGGTCGTCGCGTGGGGCAACGGGGGCGCGGGTCCGGCCTCGGCCTGCCACTCGTTCTCGACCCGGAGCACCGTCCCGCCCAACTGCGCCGTGGCGGACTGCGCGCTCTCGCTCTCGATCGCGTCGGGGTCCCCGGGCAATCGCGAGCGGGTGAGCGCGACCGGGTTCAAGCCGCGGGCGACCTACACCGTCGACCTCGCGCCGGCGGCGAACGGGAGCGTCGGCACCTCGATCGCGACGGGCTCGACCGGTCGCTGGGGCGTCTTCAACGTCTCGTTCGCGATCCCGGGGGACGCGCCCGGGGCCTACACGGTGCGGGTCAGCGACCCCGCGGGCGACGATCTCTCCGCGACGCTCGCGCTCACCGCGCTCTCCGCCTCCGGGTCCGAGGGCGACCCGGGCTCGCAGGTCGTGCTCTCGGGCGCCGGGTTCCCAGCCGCCACGAAGGTCACGTTCAAGATCGGCGGGGTCACGGCCGCCGTCCCGCGGAAGTGCGAGACGAGCGCGACCGGCGCGTTCTCCGGCTGCGCCGTCACGGTGCCCGCGATCAATCCGGGGCAGGACACTCTGGTCGCGAGCGGGGGGCCGGCCCGCGGACGCCTCCCGTTCGAGGTGATCCCGCCCCCGGTCCCGCGCGCCGACCCGGCCGCGATCGCGGCCCGGGGACCCGCGGGCTCCTCGGCCCGGCCGGCGGCCCATATGTACCTGGGGGCGATCGTCAGCGTGTGGTCTTCGTCCGCGACGATGGGAGCGTCTTCGATGCTCCGCTGGCGGCGGTCTGGGCGCTCGTGAGCTCGGGCGACCACCACTCCGAGGCGCACCAGCATCGGGCGACCTCCCGACGGCCCCGGGGCGAGCGGTCGGGCGAGTACTCCTGGGAGCAGACGTTCGACGGGCGCCCGGAGCGCTTCACCATGCGGTGGACCGCGTACCACCCCCTGGGGGTCGCCTACGACGTGACCGAGGGGCCGTTCGCGGGATCGCGCTTCTTCCTCTACTACGCGGCCGAGGGCGCGCGCACCCGCGTGACCGTGGTCGGAGAGTTCGTCTCGCCGACGCTCCCCGAGCCGGAGATCGCCGGCGCGGTCGACCGGTTCTTCTCGAAGGAGTTCGAGCAGGACGACGCGGCCCTGCGGCGGGACCGGGCGAGCGCGCCCGGCGCGTAGGCCCGCGGCGCGCCCGGGCCCGCTCCCGTTATTCTCCGGGCCCGGGTGCCCGAGCCGATGGCGCCGCGTTCCCGAGGGCCCGACTGGAAGGCGTACCTGCGCGGGTGGGACCGCCAGCAGGAGGGCTTCGACCCGGCGCGCGAGCAGCGCTTCTCGCTCATGTTCGACGTCGTCGAGGCGAAGCTGGGCCCGCGGTTCTCCGCGATCGACCTCGGGTGCGGCCCCGGTTCGCTGAGCCTCCGACTGCTCCGCCGGTTCCCCCGCGCGCGGGTCGCGGCCGTGGACTACGATCCGGTCGTGCGGCAGATCGGCCAGGGAGCGCTCGGCACCGTCGGGGGCCGGCTCACCTGGGTCGACGCGAAGCTCGGCGCGCCCGGCTGGGCCCGGGCGCTGCCGCCGGGGAAGTTCGACGCGGCGCTCAGCACGACCGCGCTCCACTGGCTGAGCCGGCCCGACCTCGCCCGCCTCTACCGCGATCTCGGGCGCCTGCTGCGCCCCGGCGGGGTGTTCCTGAACGGGGACTCGCTGCCGTTCGCTCCGCCGAACGGCCCGATGTCCCGGCTCTCCCGGACGGTGCTGGATCGCGCGACCTCCCGGCGCGACCGCCGTGCCGGGTGGTCCGGGTGGCGGGCCTGGTGGGCGAGCGCGCGACGCGAGCCCGCACTCCGCGCCGCGTTCCCGAGGGCCCGACTGGAAGGCGTACCTGCGCGGGTGGGACCGCCAGCAGGAGGGC